>JAFBAD010000236.1 GCA_019247975.1 Acidimicrobiia bacterium | reverse complement strand
TGTCCTTCGGCTGGGACCGCTGGGCCGACGCCGCCGTGACCGTCGACCGCTTCGGCGCGTCGGCGCCGGGTACAGAGGCACTGGAGCGCTTCGGCTTCACCGCCGAGAACGTCGTGGCCCGCGCCCACGAGCTGCTCGACGACCTGTCCTGAGCCTCCCGAACCCCTGACGAGCTGAACCCCCCACGAAGAAGGCCCCCCCGATGACCCAAGCGAACCGTCTGCAGGAGCTGTGCGAGTCCCAAGGCCAGAGCCCGTGGCTCGACAACCTCCGGCGCGGCTGGATCACCAGCGGTGAGCTCGAGCACTGGGTGGAGCGCGGGGTGCGCGGCATCACGTCGAACCCCTCGATCTTCCAGAAGGCGATCGAGAAGTCGAGCGACTACGACGACGAGTTCGGCGACGCCATCGGTGGTGGCGAGTCGGTCGAGGACGCGTACTGGCAGCTCGTCACGAGCGACATCCGCTCGGCCCTGAAGATCCTGCGTCCCGTGCACGACGCCAGCGACGGCGTCGACGGGTTCGTGTCGATCGAGGTCGCGCCGGCCATCGCTCGGGACACCGCAGCGACGACGGCGAGCGCCCGCCAGCTGCACGAGACGATCGACCAGCCCAACCTGTTCGTGAAGATCCCGGGCACGTCCGAGGGCATCCCCGCGATCCAGCAGATGGTCAGCGAGGGTCGCAACATCAACATCACGTTGCTGTTCGGGCTCGAGCGCTACGGCCAGGTCATCGACGCGTACCTCACCGGCCTCGAGACCTACGACGGTGACCTCTCGAAGGTCGTGTCGGTGGCGTCGTTCTTCGTCAGCCGGGTCGACACCGAGGTCGACCGGCGGCTCGAGGCCATCGGCACCGAAGCCGCGCTGGCGCTGCGGGGCAAGGCCGCGGTCGCCAACGCGCAGCTCGCCTACCAGCTCTACCTCGAGCGCTTCAGCGGCGAGCGCTGGGACGCGCTCGTGGCCCGCGGCGCACGCGTGCAGCGGCCGCTGTGGGCGTCGACGTCGACCAAGAACCCGGACTACATCGACACCCTGTACGTGGACACGCTGATCGGCCCGAACACGGTCAACACGATGCCGGAAGCGACGCTCGACGCGTTCGACGACCACGGCACGCTCGCCCGCACGGTCGACGCGGATCCGGACGCGGCCCGGCGCGTGATCGACGACCTCGCCGAGGCCGGTGTCGACATGGCCGACGTGACCAACGTGCTCGAGCGCGAAGGCGTGTCCACGTTCGAGAAGTCCTACGACGAGCTGCTCGGTGCGCTCGAAGGCAAGGCGGCCGAGCTCCAATCAGGCGGAAGGAGCTAGCGCTTGGCCGGAGGCATCGAAGGTCTGGCGATCGTCGACGACGTCCCCGGCGAGTTCGCGGAGCGGGTGATCGAGAGCTACCACGCGCGCCCGAACGAGCGGTACGCGCTGGCGCTCTCGGGTGGCGAGACCGCCCGCCGGTGCTACGAGCGGCTGGCCGAGGACGCCGGCACCCAGATCGACTGGTGGAAGGTCGACGTCTACTGGGGTGACGAGCGTTGCGTGCCTCACGACCACGTCGACTCGAACTACCGGCTGGCCCGCGAGGCGCTGCTCGACCGGGTGGGCGCGGCCAACGCCACCCACCTCATGCGCTGCGCCGAGGTCGATGCGTACCAGCTGCGCATCGGCGATCTCGGCCGCTTCGACCTCATCCACCTCGGCCTCGGTCCTGACGGCCACACCGCCTCGCTGTTCCCGCAGTCCACCGCGCTCGACGCCGATCCGGGCCGGCTGGTCACGCTCAACCACGACCCGCTGGGCAACAACCCCTACGAGCGGATGACGCTCACCTTCGCCGGCATCGCCCGGGCCCGGCAGGTCGTGTTCACGGTCATGGGCGACGAGAAGGCCGACGCGCTCGCCAAGGTCTCCCGGGGCGAGGACGTGCCCGCCGCCCGGGTGCGGGCCGAGCGCTGCGTCTGGCTGGTCGATCAACCAGCCGCATCGTTGCTCTGACGCGACCCGCCGATAACGTGCGGCCGATGGTGGATCCGGGGCTGCTGGCGGAGGCGCGTGCGATCCGGGACCTGCGGACCGGCACGCGCATCACCTACTCGCCGAAGGTGTTCATCCCGCTGACCATGCTGTGCCGCGACAAGTGCGGCTACTGCACCTTCGCCCAGCCGCCGGCCCGGCTCGAGTCGCCGTACCTGACCCCCGACGACGTGCTGCGCATCGCTCGGCAGGGCGCGTCGGTCGGCTGCCACGAGGCGCTGTTCACGCTCGGCGAGCGTCCCGAGGAGCGCTACCCGGTGGCGCGGGCGTGGCTCGACGAGCACGGCTACGGCTCGACGGTCGACTACCTCGCCGCGATGGCCGCGCTGGTGCTCGAGGAGACCGGGCTGCTCCCCCACGCCAACGCGGGCGCGCTGCACCGCGACGAGCTCCTCCGCCTGCGTGAGGTCGCCCCCTCGCAGGGGATGATGATCGAGACGCTGAACCCGGACGTCGCCGCGCACCGCGGCTCTCCGGACAAGACCCCGGAGCGCCGCCTCGCGACGCTCGAGGTCGCGGGCGAGCTGGCGATCCCGTTAACCACCGGGATCCTCGTGGGCTTCGGCGAGTCGCGCGACGACCGCGTCGCCGCGCTCGAGGCGATCGCCGAGAGCCACCGCCGCCACGGCCACGTGCAGGAGGTGATCGTCCAGAACTTCCTGCCGAAGCCGGGCACCGCGATGCACGCCGCGCCGCCCTGCCCGGTCGACGACCACCTCGACGCCGTCGCGCTGGCCCGCGTGATCCTGCCGCCGGACGTCCACGTGCAGGCGCCTCCGAACCTGGCCGACGACCCGGCCCGCCTGCTGGCCGCCGGCATCGACGACTGGGGTGGCGTCTCGCCGGTCACCGCCGACTTCGTGAACCCCGAGCGGCCGTGGCCGGCGCTCGACGCGCTGCGCGAGGTCACCGAGCAGGCCGGCTTCGAGCTGGCGCCGCGGCTCACCGCGTACCCGGAGTTCGTCACCGACCCCGAGCGCTGGCTCCACCCCGACGTGCGCTTCGCGGTGCTCGACCGCAGCGACGCCGAGGGCATGGGCCGCGACGACCCCGGCGCGGTGTTCCCCCAGAAGGTCGGCGAGATCCAGAACGTCGGCGACGGCGCCGAGGTGGTGCTGATCGGCCGCCGCTCGACCGCGTGGTACTCGGGGGCGGAGGTCGAGCCGGCCGTGCTGGTGCCCGGATCGGGCTCGCGCCCGGCCGGCGGCCCGGTGGCCGAGGTGCTCGAGGGTGTCCGGGCCGGCGAGCAGGTCGGTGAGGACGAGATCGTCACCCTCTTCTCCGCTCGTGGCCGCGAGGTCGCGGCGGTCGCCGCGGTGGCCGACGAGCTGCGGGCGAGGACCAACGGTGACGTCGTCACCTTCGTCCGCAACCGCAACATCAACTACACGAACGTCTGCACCTTCAAGTGCCGGTTCTGCGGCTTCTCGAAGGGCCCGCTGTCGCTCAACCTGCGCGGCAAGCCGTACCTGCTCACGCTCGACGACATCGCCGGTCGGGTCACCGAGGCGTGGGGCGTCGGCGCGACCGAGGTCTGCCTGCAGGGCGGCATCCACCCGGACTTCGACGGCGACTACTACATCGACGTCGCCCGGGCGGTGAAGGACGCGGCGCCGGACATCCACGTCCACGGGTTCACCGCGCTCGAGGTGACCGAAGGGGCCAAGCGCCTCGGTGAGCCGCTGGCCGACTACCTGCGGCGGCTGATGGACGCCGGCCTGCGCAGCCTGCCGGGCACCGCAGCGGAGATCCTCGACGATCCGGTCCGCGAGATCCTCTGCCCGGACAAGATCGACACCGACGAGTGGCTCGACGCGCACCGCACCGCGCACTCCGTTGGGCTGCGCTCGAACGTCACGATCATGTTCGGCTCGATCGAGCAGCCCCGGTCGTGGGCCCGCCACATCGTGCGCACCCGCACCCTGCAGGCCGAGACCGGCGGGTTCACCGAGTTCGTGCCGCTGCCGTTCGTGCACATGGCCGCACCGCTCTACCTGCAGCACCGGGCCCGGCGTGGACCGACGTGGCGGGAGGCCGTGCTCATGCACGCAGTCGGTCGCATCGCCTACGACGGGCTCATCCCGAACATCCAGGCGTCGTGGGTGAAGCTCGGTGCGCAGGGCGTGCAGCAGCTGCTGCGCTCGGGCGTGAACGACCTCGGTGGCACGCTGATGGACGAGAGCATCTCCCGGGCCGCCGGCGCGTCGCACGGCCAGGGCATGGAAGAAGAGGACTTCCGGGCGATCGTCGAACCGCTCGGCCGCACGCTCGAGCAGCGCACCACCCTGTACGGGCGGGTCGCGCTCACTTGACCGGGGCGATCGCCTCCAGGCGGGCGGCCACGGCGCGGGCGACCTCCACGACACCTGGTGGCCGCAGGATCCGGTTGTGCTCGCCGCTGATCTCGACGGTGCGCACCACACCGCCGGCGATCGCGTCCCAGCCGAGGGTCTCCCCCGCCGCCTCGGCCCGCCGCGCCGGCGTGCCCAGCACGGTCACGTCGCCGGCGAACGCGCGCGGGACGTAGCGACGCTGCGCCTGCGCGCTCACCTGGCGCACGAGCTCCATGCGACCTTCCACGGACGCGCTCGCCATGCGAGCACCGACCTCGACCGGCGTGAGGTCGCGCCGCACGCTGTCGGTGCGGATGAAGGGCCGGGTGTCGCCGATGATCACCTCGGGCACGGTGGCCCCGATCTCGGACAGCTGGCAGGCGATCTCCCACGCGACGAGACCGCCGAAGGAGTTGCCGCCGACGACGTAGGGGCCCGGCATGGGTCGGAGGGCGATGATCGACGCGACGTGGGCCGCGGCCAGGTCCTCGATCCGGTCGAAGGGCAGCTCGCCCGGCCGGTGCCCTGGCGACTCGAGGCCGTAGAAGGGACGGTCCGTCGGAAGGGCCCGCGCCAGCCGGCTGAGGGCCAGCGTCGCGCCGCCGACGCCGGGCACCCAGAAGAACGGGACCGCGCCCTGCACGCCGGATTGCAGCGGCACGGCGGTGCTCCGAGCGAGGGTGCGCTCGCCGGCGGCCTCGCGTGCGGTGCGGACGGCGGCGGCCAGCGCGACCAGCGTCGGTGACTCGAACAGCTGGTCCAGCGGAAGCCGGCAGCCGAGCCGTTCCTCCACCTCGATGAACAGCTGGACGGCGAGCAGCGAATGGCCGCCCAGCTCGAAGAAGTCGTCCTCCGGACCGACCGCGTCGACCTCCAGCAGCTCGCACCAGATGTCTCGTAGCTCCGCGGTCACGGGATCTCGGAGACCGGTGGTCGGCGACGACGCGGCACGGCCGAGGTTGATGCGCTCCAGCTTGAGGCGGTCGAGCTTCCCGCTCGGGGTGAGCGGCAGCTCGTCCACCACCCGCACCCGGGCGGGGACCATGTGCGCAGGCAGCGCGGTGCGCGCGGTTGCGACGAGATCGTCCGGGCGCACCTCGGCGCCCTCGGCGGGGACGACGAACGCGACGAGGCGGGTGCGGGTCCCGACGCCGACCAGCGTGACGCCTGCGCTCGCCACCGTGGGGTCGGCTGCGAGAACCGCCTCGACGTCGGCCGGCTCCACCCGCATGCCGCGGACCTTGAGCTGGCGGTCCGCCCGTCCTTCGAGGTGCAGCCGACCGGCCGGGTCCCAGCGGGCGAGGTCACCGGTGCGGAACATGCGGTGGACACCGAGGCCGGCTCGCAGGTCCGCCGGCGGTGCGACGAACCGGGTCTCCGTGAGCACGTCGTCGTTCCAGTAGCCGCGGGCCAGACCGGCGCCACCGATCCACAGCTCACCGGTCGCGCCGATCGGCAGCAGCCGGCCGTTCGCATCCACCACCGCGAGCGCCATGTCGTCGATCGGTCGACCGACCGGCAGGTCTTCGAGCGCGGCGCCCCCGTGGCTCTCGGTGACGAGGTGGGCGACCGCGTCGGCCGACACCTCGGTCGAGCCGTACAGGTTGAGCAGGCGGCACTGCGTCAGCTGGCGACCGAAGCGCACCGCCAGGCCGGGCAGGAGCGGCTCGCCGCTGCTCACGCACAGGCGCAGCTCGGGTAGGCGATCGCCGACGTCGGGCACGAACTCGAGCACGGTCGAGAGCAGCGAGGGCACCACGAGCAGACGGGTGACGTGGTGCTCGGCCAGCCGGTCGACCAGTCGCTCGGGATCCCGGACGTCGTCGTCGCCGATCACGACGAGGGGCACACCCGCGCAGAGCGGCCCGAGCACCTCGGCCACCGCGTCGACGAAGCCGAGCGGTGCGCGGTGACAGGCGACGTCGGACGGTGTGAACGGGTGCTCCCGTTCCATCCAGCGGAGGCGGTTCGCGATGCCCCGGTGCAGGCCGACCACGCCCTTCGGCCGGCCGGTGCTGCCCGACGTGTACATGAGGTAGGCGACGTCGTCGAGGCCGACGGCGACCGGTGCGTCGCCGTTGTCGGAGTCCTGAGCGGACACGTCGTCGAACGTGATCACCGGTACGTCGCCAGAGCCGAGGCCCGACGGGGCGCGGCTGAACACCGCGGCGAGCTCGGCGTCGGCCACCACCGCGGTGAGCCGGTCGGCGGGGTAGGTCGGGTCGAGCGGCACGAACGCGGCGCCGGCCTCGAGCACGCCGAGCAGTGCGATGACGCTGTCGGCCGACCGCTCGAGGTGCAGCCCGACGCGGTCGCCGTGCGTCACGCCGCGCGAGATCAAAGCGCGGGCGACCCGTCGCGTCGCGGACGCCAGCTCCGCGCGAGTGAGGCGGCGGTCGCCGTCGACCAGCGCGAGCGCCTGCGGGCCGTCGGACACGCGCCGGCGGATCATCTCGACGACCGTGGGTGGCGGTGGTCCGCCGTCCGGGCCCCGCCCGAACGCGAGCACCTGCGCCTCCTCGTCGTCGGACAGCATCCGTTGCTCGGTGATCGGGCGGTCGGGGTCGTCGAGCAGACCGATCGTCAGGCGGTGCAGGTGCGCGCCGAGCCGGCGGATGGTCGGCCCGGAGAAGAGCGAGGGCGGGTGGTCGATGCCGCACACGAGGTGGTCGCCGTGGTCGACCACGTCCACGTCGAGGTCGAACTTCGACCCGCCGGGCGCGCTGGTGAGCTCCTCCACGGACAGCGGACCGACCGCAGTCGTGTGCGGCGCGCCGCGCAGCTGGACCATCACCTGGAAGAGCGGCGAGCGGCTCGGATCCCGGTCGGGCTTCAGCTCGGCGACCAGCATCGAGAACGGCGCGTCCTGGTGGTCCAGCGCGTCGAGGCACGTGCGTCGCACCCGGGCCACGAGCTCGCGGAACGTCGGCCAGCCGGAGAGGTCGATGCGGAGCACGAGGTTGTTGGCCATGAGGCCCACGACGCGGCGGGTCGAGGGCCGCCGCTCGTCGACCGGCGTGCCGATGGTGATGTCGTCACGACCGGTGTAGCGGTGCAGGGTCGCGGCGACCGCGGCCACGAGGACCATGA
>JAFBAD010000266.1 GCA_019247975.1 Acidimicrobiia bacterium | reverse complement strand
CAGACCGCCCCCGGCCGGACGACCACCGTGCCGGGCTCGTCGACCACCGTCGCCGGTCACGGCTCGACGACCGCGTCGACGGCCACGACACAGGTGGGCGACGCTCCCGTGGCCGCCGACGCGAAGGACGAGGCGGTGGCGGCCAGGCCGGTGGCCCACACCTCGGGCTCCGGCGGTGCGGGTGGGGGCGGAGGTGGTCCGCTCGCGGTCGCCGGGTTCCTCGTCGTCCTCGCGGCTGTGGTCGGCCTCACCGTCCGGGCCCGATCCGCACGGGGGAACGCGGCGTCCCGGAACTAGATTCCGCTCGTGAGCCGGGCGCTGGTGCTGAACGTGACCTACGAGCCCCTCAGCGTCGTCGCCGGCCGGCGCGCCGCGGTCCTCGTCCTCGCGGACAAGGCCGACGTCGTGCACGCCTCGGGCATCTCCCTGCACTCCGAGCGACTCGTCCTGGCGGTGCCCTCGGTCATCCGGCTGCGGCAGATGGTGCGGGTGCCCTACGAGCGGCACGTGCCGCTGAGCCGCCGCGCCGTCTTCGTGCGCGACGAGCACGAGTGCCAGTACTGCGCCGGCCCGGCCGAGACGCTCGACCACGTCGTCCCCCGCAGCCGGGGCGGCCTGCACAGCTGGGACAACGTCGTGGCCGCCTGCCGGCGCTGCAACCTGCGCAAGGGCGACCGCCTCCTCGAGCACACCCAGATGGAGCTGCGGCGCCGACCCACGGTGGCGCTCCGCTACACGTGGATCATCACCTCGGTGGGAGCGGTCCCCCAGGACTGGGAGCCCTACCTCCAGGCCGCGTGACCGCGCCCGTCGCCATCGAGCTGCGCCGGGTGCGACTCGACCTGCGTCACCCGCTGGTCGCCGGCCACGCGACGATCGCCCGGCGGGAGGTCGTGCTCGTCGAGGTGTGGACGGCGGACGGCGGGCGCGGTTGGGGCGAGTGCAGCGCGCTCGAACGGCCGACGTACTCCCCGGAGACGACCGACGGCGCGTGGGTGCTGCTGCGCGACGAGCTCGGGCCTGCGGCGCTCGCCGGTCGGGCCGCAGGCATCGCCGGTCACCCGATGGCGCACGCCGCGCTGGCCGACGCATGCCTCGACGCACGGTTGCGGGCGTCGGGGATCGGACTCGCGGCGTCGCTCGGTGCAACGCGCCGCGAGGTCGCATCGACCCGGGTGCTCGGCATCGCCGCGTCGATCGACGCGCTCGTCGGCTCGGTCGACGTCGCGCCGGCGGGCGTGAAGCTGAAGATCGCGCCGGGCTGGGACGTCGAGCCGTTGCGGGCGGTGCGGGCCGCGTTCCCGGACCGCTGGCTCGCGGCCGACGCCAACGGCGGCTACCCGCTCGACGCGCTCGACCACCTGCGCGCGCTCGACGACCTCGACCTCGCGTACCTCGAGCAGCCGGTCGCCGGTCTCACCGCAGCCGCCGAGGTGTCGAAGCGGCTCGCCACCCCGATCGTCCTCGACGAACCGATCGGCGGGCTCGACACCGTGCGCGCCGCCGTCGCGCTCAGCGGCCTCGGTGGGCTCAACCTCAAGCCGGGGAAGGCCGGCGGCATCGCCGCGACCGCCGAGGTGATCGCGTTCGCCGCTGCGGAAGGGGTGCCCGCGTTCGTCGGCGGCATGCTCGAGACCGGCGTGGGCCGGGCCGGTGCGCTGGGGCTCGCCGCCCTCGACGGTTGCACGCTGCCGACCGACCTCGGCCCGTCGGACTGGTACTTCGACGACGACGTCACCGCGCCGCTCGTCGCGGGGGAGGGCGGCTCGGTCGTGGTGCCGGCGGGTCACGGGATCGGCGTCGAACCCGATCCTGGCCGCCTCGACGCGGCCACCGTCGACCGGGTGGTGCTCGAGGCGTGACCGGCGACTGGCCGGTCGAGCGGGCCAGCGGCGGCGCCGCCCAGTTCCACGCCCGCGCCCTCCCGTCCGGCGGCGGGCGGCTGGTGCGCGTGCTCACCACGGAGCGGACCGCGCTCGTGCTCGGCAGCACGCAGCGCGACGACGTGGTCGACCACGAGGCGGTGCGCGCCGCCGGCGTCGAGCTCGTGCGTCGCCGCAGCGGGGGAGGGGCGGTGCTGGTCGAGCCGGCGACGACGGTGTGGATCGATGTCGACCTGCCGGTCGGCGACCCGCTCTGGACCGACGACGTCGGCCGCTCGTTCACCTGGCTCGGCCGGGCCTGGGCCGATGCGCTCGGGTCGCTCGGCCTCGACGCCGAGGTCAACCCGGGCGGCATGTGCACCACGCCGTGGTCCCGGCTCGTCTGCTTCGCCGGCCTCGGCCCTGGCGAGGTGACCGTCGGTGGAGCCAAGGCGGTGGGCCTGGCGCAGCGCCGGACCCGCGATGGCGCCCGCTTCCAGACCGCGGTGCACCTGGCCTGGGACCCGGCACCGATCCTCGGGCTGCTGGCCCTCGAGCCCGCCGAGCGGGCCCGGGCCGAGGCGGATCTGGCCCGGGCGGTGGTGGCCGTCCCCGGCCCGGCCGGCGCGGTCACCACCGCGTTCGTCGCCGCGCTTCCGTAACCCAGTCGCAACCCCGAACACACGTTCCGTCGCCCGTTGCGCGCGATCCGTGTCGGCAAGCCTTGCGTCGCGCCCTGGTTCGGGCGTACTGTCCCTTCCAGTGGTGGAGACTCCCTCGACTACCCTTGCAGTTCCTAGCGGAACCGGGATCGCCCAGACCCCGGCCGCCGGGACGGCTGCGGTGCTGCGCTTCACCGACACGGTGGAGCAGGCGATCGACGCCAAGTTCCGGGTCACGCTGCCGGCCGCCGCCCGGGCCGCCTTCGTCGAGACCGGTGGGGTCCTCACGCCCTGGCCGGGGCCGTGCGTGGCCGCGATGACGGCCGCAGGGTTCGAGCGCTACGTCGACCAGCTGCGCAAGCGGCTGCCGGGCTCGGGCTACGCAAACCCCGGGGCGCACCTCTCCCTGGCCCACGCCCAGTCGGTGTCGTTCAAGCCCGACATCCAGGGGCGCTTCATCGTCCCCGAGCGGCTCCGCCACTTCGCCGGCATCGACCGGGAGGTCACCGTGGTCGGGGCCGGCTCACGCGTCGAGTTCTGGAACCCGGCCACCTACGGCCTCGACCTCGACGACATCCGCCAGAACCTCGCCCACGTCCAGGGCGACATCGACTTCGACCTCGATCCCGGGGCCGGCGCATGAACCCGAGCGTCCGGTCCTTCGCAGCTCCTCGGCAGGTGGAGAGGCAGCCCCTACTCCAACTCCGCCCGCTGACCCCTCTTGCCGACCCGGGGAGACATCCCGGGCGGCGCAACCTGCCGGGGAGCTGCCAAGGACCGGAACTCGAGCCGTTCCGCTCCGCCGTCGTCGTCCGTCGTGACCGATGAGCGGTTCGACCATGCACCGGTCCTGCTCGACCGCGTCCTCGAGCTGCTCGGGGTCGTTGCCGACGGCACCTTCGTCGACCTCACGGTCGGCGGGGGTGGGCACGCCGGCGCGCTGCTCGACGTTCGGCCGGGCCTCCGCCTCCTGGGGCTCGACCGTGACCCCTCCGCCGTCGACGCAGCGCGCCGGAACCTCTCCCGCTTCGGTGAGCGGGTCCACATCGAGCACGCCCGCTCGGACGACCTGGTCGGCGTGCTCGCCGCGAGGGGGATCGACAACGTGACCGCGGTGCTCGCCGACCTCGGCGTGTCGTCACCCCAGGTGGACCGGGCCGAGCGCGGCTTCAGCTACCGCGACGACCGGTCCGGGCCGGTCGACATGCGCATGGATCCGACGACCGGGCCGACCGCCGCGGACATCGTCAACGAGGCCGACGAGACCGAGATCCGTCGCATGCTCCGCGACCTGGCCGACGAGCGCCACGCGACGCGCATCGCCGCCGCGATCGTCGCCCACCGCCCGATCACCTCGACCGCCGATCTCGCAGACGTCGTCCGCGCCGCGGTGCCCGCGCCGGCGCGCCGCCGCGGCGGCGACCCCGCGAAGCGGACCTTCCAGGCCCTGCGCATCGCGGTGAACGACGAGCTCGACGTGCTCGCCCGCACCCTCGACCAGGCGCTCGACGTCGTGACCCTGGGCGGACGGGTCGCGGTGATCTCGTACCACTCGGGAGAGGACCGGATCGTGAAGCGCCGCTTCCGCACCGCGGTCGATGGTGGGTGCGTGTGCCCGCCGGGACTGCCGTGCGTGTGCGGCGCGGTCGCCACCGCTCGCCCGCTCGGTCGGCGGGCCATCGTCGCCTCGCCGGCCGAGCGGGCCCGGAACCCCCGGGCCGCGTCGGCCCGGCTGCGGGCGGTCGAGAAGATCGAGCCCACCCCGGTCGGGGGGCTCTGACGTGGTCGCCCCCGCCCGCGATCCCCATCGCGCGCCGCGCCACCGCCGGCCCGCCGGGGCCGCGGTCCCGCACCTGCGGGTCGTCGGTCGCCCGCACCGCAAGCGCCGTCCCGGCGTGCGCATCGGCGCCGGGTTCCTCGCGCTGTTCCTCGCCCTGTTCGGCAACGCGTTCGCGCACTCGATGCTCGTCGCCGGGCAGGAGCGCCTCGACGGCCTGACCAGCGAGGTCGAGCGGGAGCAGGCCCGCAACGAGAAGCTCCACCTGCAGGCGGCCCAGCTCGAGGCGCCCGACCGCATCGTCAACGAGGCGAAGCGGATGGGGTTGATCCCCGCCCAGCAGACGACCTGGCTGACCCCCTCCGATGATCCTGGCTCGGTCGCCTCGGCCACCGAGTCGCGCACCGATCCGGGCGCCGGCTCGAACAACGAGCTCGCCGGCACCGGACCCGGTGCAAGCGGACACGACGGCACCGACGTAGCCGGGCAGTGAGCGGCCCGCACCCGTTGGACCGCCGGCGCCGTGTGGGCCGGCCACCCTCCGCTCGCGCGACCAAGCGCCGGTTGGTGGGCCTGTGCGTCACGTTCCTGCTCATGTTCACGGCGGTCGTGATCCGGCTGGCCGACGTCCAGGTCGTCCACCCCGGGCGCTACGTGAGCCTGGGCGTGCGGCAGCGCTTCGTGTCGAAGCAGCTCCCGGCCGGGCGGGGTGCGCTGCTCGATCGCAACGGCGTCGAGCTCGCGCTGTCGCTGCCGCAGAAGTCGGTCTTCGCCGATCCGGAGATGGTCGGCGAGTCCGGCAAGCTGCACCAGACCGCGACCGCGCTGTCGCCGCTCGTGCACCGGTCCGTGGCGGACCTCGAGGCGACGATGACCGGCAAGGGTCGCTACGTGCTCCTCGCGCACACGGTCGCTCCGGCTGTCGCCGCGAGCATCGAGAAGCTGCACCTCGCCGGCATCGGCACCTTCGACGAGTTCAAGCGCTACCAGCCGAGCGGTGACGTCGGCCGCTCGGTGCTCGGACGGGTCAGCACCGACGGTACGAAGGGCTCGTCCGGGCTCGAGGAGCAGTACGACTCGGTCCTCACCGGGAAGCCCGGTTCGATCACCTACGAGCGGCGAGGCACCGCCGACGGCGGAACCGACCGCGGCGGGCTGATCGCGGGCGGTCGTCAGCGGGTCGACAAGGCCCGCCCGGGCAGCGACCTCGTGCTCACCCTCGACCGCTCGATGCAGTACCAGGCCGAGCAGACGCTGGAGGCCCGCGTCGCCGCGACCGGCGCCAAGGGCGGCATGGCCATCGTGAGCCGTCCCTCGACGGGCGAGATCCTCGCGATGGCGAACGTGACCGCAGAGAAGCCCGACGGCACGCTCGGACCGGCGGTGCCGTCGTCGAACAACGCGTCGCTCACCGCGACCTTCGAGCCGGGCTCGGTCAACAAGGTGATCACGATGGCCGCGGCGCTCGAGGCCGGGCAGATCACCCCGACCACCAAGACAGAGGTGCCGGACCACCTCCAGGTCGCCGACCACGAGTTCACAGACCACGACGAGCACCCCGCCGAGCTCTGGACGCCGACCGACATCCTCGTGACGTCGTCGAACGTCGGCACGATCGAGATCGCGCAGCGGCTCGGCAAGACCCGCCTCGACGCTGCGCTGCGACGGTTCGGGCTCGGCCGCTCGACCGGGCTCGACTTCCCGCAGGAGACGCGCGGCAGCCTGCTCGCCCCGCAGGACTGGTCGGGCACGTCGCTCGGCTCGATCAGCATCGGCCAGGGCATCTCGGTGACCGCGATGCAGATGCTCGAGGCGTTCAACGTCGTGGCCAACGACGGCGAGTACGTCGCGCCGCGGCTGGTCGACGCGATCGTGCACCCCGACGGCACCAAGCGCCGGATGCCGGCGTCGGCCCACCGCCGCGTGGTGTCCGAGAACACCGCCGCCATGCTGCGGGCGATGATGACGAAGGTGGTCTCGGAGCAGACCGGCACCGGAACCCGTGCGCAGGTGCCCGGCTACAACGTGGCCGGCAAGACCGGCACCGCCCGCAAGCCGGTCACGCCGAGCATGCCGGACAACGGCTACATGGATCTGAACGGCCGCTACCACTACGTGGCGACGTTCGCCGGGTTCGTGCCGGCCGAGAAGCCCGAGCTCTCGATCATCGTGGTCATCGACGAGCCGGACCCCAGCAAGGGCGGGTACTTCGCCAGCGACGTGTCGGCCCCCGCCTTCTCCGAGCTGGCCCGCTACGCGCTGCGCCTCTACGACATCCCCCCGGCGTCGGTGTCCCAGGCCGCGGGCGTGCCGGATGTGTCGGAGTCGGCGAAGGGCTACAGCGACGCGCCGCTCCCCGAGCAGGCGCCGACGACGACGGAGCCGGCCGAGACGACGGCGACGACCGCTCCGACCGATGGGGTCGGTGCTTCGACGGGCGACGACAAGGGAGGGTGACCTTGCGCCTCGACGAGCTCCTCGCCACGCTCGGGACCCGGCCCGGGCTCTCGGGCCTCATCGTGGACGAACGCCACGTCGAACCGGCCGCCGTCGAGATCCTGTCGGTGACCCACGACTCGGCCGAGGCCGAGCACGGCACCCTCTTCTGCTGCGTGCCCGGCCGCCAGACCGACGGTCACGACCACGCGGCCGCTGCGGTCGAGCAGGGCGCGGTGGCGCTCCTCGCGGAGCGGCGGCTGGACCTGCCCGTGCCCCAGCTGCTCGTCTCGTCGGTGCGTGCCGCGATGGGCCTCGTCGCCTCCGCGTTCCACGGCGACCCCTCGCAGCGGATCCCGGTGGTCGGGGTGACCGGCACCAACGGCAAGACGACCGTGTGCCACCTCGTCGCCGCCATCTTCGAGGCGTCGGGCCGGCCGAGCGGGGTGATCGGCACCCTCTCGGGGACCCGTACCACGCCCGAGGCGACCGAGCTGCAGTCACGGCTGGCTACCTTCGCCCGTGCCGGGGCAGCCGTGGCCGTCGAGGTCTCGTCCCACGCGCTGGTCCAGCACCGCGTCGACGGGACGCGGTTCGCGATCGCCGGCTTCACGAACCTCAGCCAGGACCACCTCGACTACCACCGCACCATGGAGGCCTACTTCGACGCCAAGGCGATGCTCTTCGAGCCGGGTCGCTCCGACCGCGCGGTCGTCTGCCTCGACGACCCGCACGGCCGGCTGCTGCGCGACGCGGCGCAGATCCCGACCGTCGGGTACATGGCGGGGGATGCGAGCGCGGTGTCGGTGTCGCCGGCCGGGACGTCGTTCACCTGGCGGGGGGTGCGCATGTCCACCCGGCTGGTCGGCCGGTTCAACCTCCTCAACGCGATCGCGGCTGCGACGATCACCGCCGAGCTCGGCATCGAGCCCGAGATCATCGCCAAGGGACTCGAGTCGGCCTCACCGGTCCCCGGGCGCTTCGAGCTGGTCGACGCCGGCCAGCCGTTCCTCGTCGCGGTCGACTACGCGCACACCCCTGACGGCATCACCCAGGCGCTGGCCGCCGCGCGCGAGCTCGCCGGCGAGCACGACGTGCACATCGTGTTCGGTTGCGGCGGCGACCGCGACCCGTCCAAGCGGCCCCGCATGGGCACCGCGGCGGCCGAAGGCGCGGACGACGTGATCGTGACGTCCGACAACCCGCGGTTCGAGCACCCGGACGCGATCATCGAGGAGGTGCTCTCCGGGTTCGCGCACGAGGACGCCCCGCGGGTCGAGCCCGACCGGCGACGGGCGATCGCGCTCGCGCTCGAGTCCGCAGACCCGGGTGACGTGGTGGTGATCGCGGGCAAGGGCCACGAGACCGTGCAGGTGATCGGCGACCGCGAGGAGCCGTTCGACGACCGGCAGGTGGTGCGGGAGGAGTGGGCGGTCCGCGGGCCCGGCGCCGCCCCGGGCGGGTGATCGCCCTCCTCCTGGCCGGAGGCCTGGCCCTCGCGGCATCGCTGCTGGCGACGCGCTACCTGATCGACTGGCTGCAGCGGCACCACGTGGGCCAGCCCATCCACGAGGACGTGCCCGAGGGGCACAAGGTGAAGGCCGGCAAGCCGACCATGGGCGGCATCGGCATCGTCGTCGCGGCGGTCATCGGCTACGCCGTTGCGCACGTGCGCAGCGGGCTCGTCTTCACCCGCTCGGGTCTGCTGGTGATGGGCCTGATCGTCGGCGCCGGGACGGTGGGCGCGCTCGACGACTGGATCAAGGTCAGCCAGGAGCGCAACCTCGGGTTGTCGAAGCGGGCCAAGTCGCTCGGCCTCATCGGCGTCGCGGTCGCGTTCGCGGTGGTCACGGTCGCCTACACGTCGGTGCACACCCAGCTGTCCTTCACCCGGTTCGACTTCTTCGACGTGGACCTGCACCCGGTGGGTTGGGTGCTCTGGGCCGTCCTGATGATCCTCGCGGTGACCAACGGTGTGAACCTGACCGACGGGCTCGACGGCCTCGCCGCCGGTTCGTCGATCTTCGGCTTCATCGCCTACACGGTGATCGGCTTCTGGGCGTTCAGGAACCCGGGGTACCAGGTGGACCACGCGCTCGACCTCGCGGTCGTCGCGTCGGCGATGCTCGGCGCGACCGCCGGCTTCCTGTGGTGGAACGCCGCCCCGGCGCAGATCATCATGGGTGACACCGGCGCGCTCGCGATCGGGGCCGGGCTGGCCGGGCTCGCGCTCACCACCAACACGCAGCTGCTGCTCGCGATCATCGGTGGGCTGTACGTGTTCGAGACGATGTCGGTGGTGCTGCAGGTCGGCAGCTTCCGGCTGTTCGGCAAGCGCATCTTCCGCATGGCGCCGATCCACCACCACTACGAGCTCGCGGGCTGGCCGGAGACGACCGTCATCATCCGCTTCTGGATCCTGGCCGGGCTCTGCACCGCGGTCGCGCTCGGCCTCTTCTACGCCGACTTCGTGCACCTGACCACGCCGTGACACCTGATCAACGGCGAGGGACGGGTCCCGTTCCCGAGGGGCCGGCGATGGTGCTGGGCCTCGGTGTGACCGGCCAGGCGGTCGCCCGTGCGCTGGTGGCGCGGGGGATCGGTGCGGTCCTCGTCGACGACCGGCCGTCCGACGCGGCGCACCGCGCCGCCGAGGAGCTCGGGCTCGACCTGGTCGAGGCGCCCGACGAGACCGAGCTGGCCCGGTTGATGGCGGGCGTCGGCGCGCTGGTGCCCAGCCCGGGCATCCCGGAGCGGCACCCCGCCTTCGCGCTCGCGTCGGCCCGTGGCGTGCCCCTGGTCGGCGAGCTCGACCTGGCCGCGGCCTGGGATCTGCGGCCCTGCCTGGCGATCACCGGGACCAACGGCAAGACCACGGTGACCGCGCTCGTCACCGCGATGCTGAACGCATCGGGCGTGCACGCGATCGACGCGGGCAACACCGAGGTGCCGCTCGTCGCCGCGATCGAGGACCCGAACCCGGACGTCTTCGTGGTCGAGGCGTCGTCGTTCCGTCTCGCGCCGCTGCGCCACTTCCGGCCGAAGGCGGCGGCGTGGCTCAACTTCGCTCCGGATCACCTCGACGTGCACCGCGACCTCGCCGCCTACGAGGCGGCCAAGGCCAACCTGTGGGCCCGTGCGGAGGGCGACGACCTCGCCGTCGCGAACGCCGACGACCCGGTGGTGATGCGGCACGCACCGACGAGCGCGCGGGTGGAGACGTTCGGTCTCGACCACGCCGCCGACTGGCGGGTGGAGGGCGGCCGGCTGGTGCTCCCCGACGGTGGTTCGCTGCTGGAGATCACCGATCTCCCGCGTGCGCTCCCGCACGACGTGGCCAACGCGCTCGCTGCGACCGCGACGGCCCGCGCCGGGGGCGCGTCGCTCGACGGCGCGCGCCACGCGCTGACCACCTTCAGCGGCCTCCCCCATCGCGTGACGCCGGTCGGCGAAGCTGATGGCGTGTCCTGGTACGACGACTCCAAGGCGACCGCGCCCCACGCCACCGCGGCCGCGGTGTCGTCGTTCGATTCCGTCGTGCTCATCGCGGGCGGCCGCAACAAGGGCCTCGACCTCGCGCCGCTGGCCGACCTCGCGCCGCGACTGCGCGCAGTGGTCGCGATCGGCGATGCCGCGCCCGAGGTCGTCGCCGTGTTCGACGGGGTGGTGCCGGTGTCCACCGCCGGTTCGATGACCGACGCGGTCACCGCCGCGCGCACGGCCGCCCGGCGGGGCGATGCGGTGCTGCTCTCGCCCGGCTGCGCGTCGTTCGACTGGTACGGCTCCTACGCGGAGCGCGGTGACGACTTCGCCCGCGCGGTCCGGGCCGAGCTCGCCTCGTGACGGCCACCTCGACCCGTCCGAGGACCGCGCGCCCGGCGACCCGCCGTGCCGCGCCAGGTCGGGGGCCGTCTCGCGGCGGTCCGTCCCGCCGGCGCGGCCTGCCCGGCACCCCCACCCGCGAGTTCTGGTGGCTGGTCGGCACGATCGGCGTGCTCAACCTGCTCGGCCTCGTGATGGTCCTCTCCGCGTCGTCGGTCGTCGCGCTCGACGAGACCGGCTCGACGTGGTCGTACTTCGCCCGCCAGTCGACCTGGGCGGTGATCGGGACGATCGGGCTGTTCGTCTTCATGGCGATCGACCGTCGGATCATCCGCAAGCTCAGCCGCCTCGCCATGATC
>JAFBAD010000100.1 GCA_019247975.1 Acidimicrobiia bacterium | reverse complement strand
TGGCGTCGATCTCCGCGTCGGACACGCCCTCGAGCGAGCGGTGCAGCCGCTCGGGTGACTCCGGCCAGGTCGAGTCCGAGTGCGGGTAGTCGCACTCCCAGGTGATCCGGTCGATGCCGACCTGTTCGCGCTGCGCGATGCCCGCTGCGTCGTCGATGAAGCAGGTGATGAACCGCTCGCGGAAGAGCTCGCTCGGGATCATCGGGAGGTCCTGGCCGGTCCACGCCTGGTGGTGCTCGTAGACGTAGTCGCAGCGCTCGAGGAAGTACGGGATCCAGCCGATGCCGCCCTCGGACAGCGCGAAGCGCACGTCCGGGAACTCGGTCATCACCCGCGACCACAGGATGTCGGACGCGGCCTGGACGATGTTCATCGGCTGCAGCGAGATCATCACGTTGATCGGCGCCTCGACCGAGGTGATCGTGATCTGCGACGACGACCCGATGTGGAGGCACACGACCGTGCCCTCGTCGCTCACGGCCTTCCAGAACGGATCCCAGGCCTCGTTGTGGTAGCTCGGCCAGCCGAGCTTCTCCGGGTTCTCGGAGAACGTGACCGCGCGGCAACCCTTCTTCGCGACCCGGTGCACCTCGTCGGCCATCAGCTGCGGATCCCAGATGGGCGGGATGGACAGCGGGATGAAGCGGCCGGGGTGCGTGCCGCACCACTCGTCGATGTGCCAGTCGTTGTAGGCCCGGACCATCGCGAGCGCGACGTCCTTGTCCTGCGTGCGGCTGAACAGCTGCCCGCAGAACTGCGGGAAGCTCGGGAAGCACATCGAGCCGAGCACGCCGTTGGCGTCCATGTCGGCGATGCGCTGGTCGATGTCCCAGCAGCCCTTGCGCATCTCGTCGAACGACGTCGGCTCGATGCCGTACTCCTCGGGCGGCTTGCCGGCGACCGCGTTGAGCCCGATGTTCGGCAGGATCTGGCCCTCGTAGGACCAGACGTCGTCGCCGCCCTCGGTCTTCTGGACCTTCGGCGCGACGTCCTTGTACTTGTCGGGCAGGTGCTCGTCGAACATCGTCGGCGGCTCGACCACGTGGTCGTCCACGGACACCAGGACCATGTCTTCGACGTTCATGCCGGCCTCCCCGGGGAACCTGACGTGGAGGTCAGCGTAACCCCGGAACCTGACACGCGTGTCAGCTGCGGTGGATCAGGTTCATCGTCGAGGTGAGGACCGGCGCCCCGTGCTCGTCCCGATAGGTGTCCTCGACGATCATGAACGTCATCGTCCGGCCGCCCGCGTCCTTCTGGTACACGTCGCGGACCACGCCCGCGTAGCTGAGGGTCTGACCGACGACCATCGGCCGGTGGTAGGTGAACTCCTGCTCACCGTGGAGGATCATCCCGCCCTTTGCGAGCAGGCCACCCATGACCTCGGCCATCGCGTTGCGTTCGGGCGTGCCGTCGGCCGGCTGCAGCTCGGCCCAGCGTCCCCAGTTCTGCGCCGAGAACCCGAACGTCGGCGGTACCGGGATGCCCTCGAGACCGGCGCCGGCCGCTGCCCGTGCGTCCTGGTACACGTCGCTGTCGTCGCCCACCGCCTTGGCGAACTGGCTGACCGGCGCACGCTCGACGACGAGCGTGCCCTTGCCCGTGGACATCCCGATGTACTCGCTGAAGTCGGTCACATCGCTCCTTCGGTGCGCTCAGGTTGCGAGCCGGAACCAGCCCCGGTGGGCCAGCGTGGCGAGCGTGTCGAGCACCTGCTCGTCGGTCCACCCCAGGTCCCGCGAGGTGATCGTGTAGGTGAACCGCTCGACCATCGCCAGCAGCGCGGTCGCCCGCAGCTCGACGCTGCGCGACGTCTGCTTGTCGCCGCTGATCGAGCGGTGGACGGTCGCCGTGATCCGCCGGAACGACTTCGTGCCGAGCCGCGCCAGGTTGTGATCGGCGAACTGGTTCTCGACCCAGCCGCGGATCACGACGCCGTGCCGCCGGTAGAAGTCGAGGTAGTCGGCCAGCCACGCCCGCAGCACCTCGCGGCCCTCGGGCTCCGGGGAGATCTCCGGCAGCGCGGCCGCCAGCTCCACCGCCTCGTCCGCGCACGCCTCGGCGAGCGCACGGAAGAGCTCCTCCTTGTTGGCGAAGTACAGGTAGAAGGTGCCGTGGCTGACGCCGGCCGTGGTGACCACGTCGTCGACGCGTGCCGCATGGAAGCCCTTGTCCGACAGCACGGTGAGCGCCGCATCGAGGAGCTTCGCCTTCGTCGCCTCGCCTTGGCGCCGCAGCGGACGGTCCTTGGTGGTCACGAAGGGTCCGATGCTACGAGGACCACCAGGCCGGCCGATCGCCCGCGCTCTGACCCCGCGCCGGTGACCTCCCATCCCGTCGCGCTGATCATGTCGCCGGCTTCGTCGACGGTGAGCGTGGTCCGGGCCGGCTCGCCGAGCCGCGCGACGCCCGACCGGAACGCGGCACGCGTCGCCGAGGTGCCTGCGCCTCCCTCGACGGAGAGGCTGATGGCCAGGCGGCTGCCCGGCGCGGCGGCCCGGCGCAGGCCGCGCAGCAGCGCCTCGAGCACCGGCCGGTCGAGGTACACCGCGACCCCTTCGACCGTGAACAGCGTCGGGGTGCTGCGGTCGTGGCCGACCTCGGCCAGCGCGGCCGCGACGTCGTCGACCACGAAGTCGGCCGCTGCGAACCCGATGTCGCTCGTCTCGATGCCGAGGCGATCGAGCGCAGCGCGCTTGTCCGCCTGCGTGTCCGGGTGGTCGAGCTCGAACCACCGCACGCCAGGTCGCGCGTAGCGCAGCGCGCGTCCGTCGTAGCCGGCGGCGGCGACGACCACCTGGGTGATGCCCCCGTCGATCGCGGACACGACCACGCGGTCGAAGAACGCGGTGCGGGCGGCGAGGTACCGCGCCATCCGCGTCGTCGGGTCGACCGACATGCCGCCGGCCACCTCATGAGCCAGGCGGTCGTCGGCCGCGGCATCACCCCACGACGCGGGGGCGCGCTCGAATCCGAGTCGGTAGGCCGCAACGCGCCGGGCCGTCTCGGACGGCGCGCCGGCTCGCACCGATCAGCCCCAGACGACGTCGAGGCGAGGCGGCGCGCGGAACGTGGTGCCGGTGATGTACGGCTCGGGCGCGTCCGGATCGAGCCGCAGGTTCGGCAGCCGGTCGAGCAGGAGGTTCACCGCGGCCACGGTCTCCATGCGGGCGAGGTGCAGGCCGAGGCAGAGGTGCGGCCCGTGGGCGAAGCCGATGTGGGGCCGGCGGGGCCGGTGGATGTCGAAGCGCTCGGGGTCGTCCCAACGGGCCTCGTCGTGGTTCGCCGAACCGAGGTTGGTGATGACGGTCGCGCCGGCGGGGACCGCGACGCCGCACACGTCGGTGTCGCACGTCGCCGTGCGCGAGATCATCAGCAGCGGGGGCTCCCAGCGGATGCCCTCCTCCACCGCCTGGGGCATCAGCGAGCGGTCGGACCGCAGCGCGTCGAGCTGCGCAGGATCGTTCAGCAGCCCGAACATCAGGTTGGACGACGAGCGGTAGGTCGTCTCGGCACCGGCCGGGAGCAGCAGCCGGCAGAAGGCGAAGATGTCCTCGTCGGTGAGCCGCCGGCCGTCCTGCTCGGCCTGGGACAGCACCGAGATCATGTCGTCGCGAGGGTCGGCTCGCCGCTGGGCGAGGATCCCGGCGAAGTACTCCTTGAGGTCGGCCGACGCCCGCACGGCGCGGTCCCAGTCGACGGTCACGCCGATCAGCTCGACCGCGAGGCGGTGGAACCGGTCGAGGTCCTCGTCGGGGAGGCCGAGGAGCGCGGCGATCACCGCGAGCGGAAACGGGAAGAGCAGCTCGCGCACCAGGTCGACGCGGCCGTCGTCGGCGAACCGGTCGATCGTGCGGCTCACGAGCGGTTCGACCAGCTCGGTCTGCCACCGCTCCATCGCCCGCTTGGTGAACGCCTGCTGCAGGACCGAGCGGTACGAACCGTGCTCGGGCTCGTCCATCTCGAGGATCGACCGACCGAAGACGACGCCCATGATGTCGGCGTAGGCCGAGGAGCTGAACGTGTCGCCGTCGCCGAGGACGGTGTGCACCGCCTCGTACGAGTAGGCGGTGAACAGGCTGAGACCCATCTCCTCGACGTCGGCCGCCTCGATCACCCCGACGCTCGAGCCCTCGTGCACCGGCGACTCGGCCCTCGCCTTGGCGAGGTCGGGGTACGGCGAGTAGTCGCCACCGGCCCCCATCGCAGCGTTGAACTCCTCGAACGGATCTCCACTCGGCTCCCCGGGCACCGCACCGACGATACCCACTAACCTGACGCCCGTGTCAGGTTCTGGAGGACGTCCCGTCGCGCTCGTCACCGCTCCGTTCCGGGGGCCCGGGCTCGAGCTCCTCCGGCAGCACTGCGAGGTCGTGCTCGACCCCTGGATCGATCACAACCCGATGCGCATCTGGGACGGTCCCAAGCTGGCCGAGAAGATCGACGAGCTCGGCGCGACCGTCCTCGTGTGCGAGGCCGACTTCGTGCACGGCGAGGCGCTCGAGCGCCCGCTGAAGGTGATCGGCTCGACCCGGGGCGACCCGACCAACGTCGACATCCCCGCCGCGACCGCGGCGGGCATCCCGGTGCTCCGTGCGCCCGGCCGCAACGCCGACGGGGTCGCCGAGATGACGATCGCGCTCATGTTCGCGGTGAACCGGCACATCCTCGGCGGCGATCGCGACGTGCGCTCCGGGCAGGTCTTCCGCGACGGCACGATCCCCTACCAGCGCT
>JAFBAD010000327.1 GCA_019247975.1 Acidimicrobiia bacterium | reverse complement strand
TCTACGAGCTGCTGGCCGGCAAGGTCCCCTACCCGTACGAGTCGGCCAGCCGCGTCATGAGCGCGCAGCAGCACGAGCCGCTGGTCCTCGTATCGAGCATCCGCAGCGACGTGCCGGCCTCGATCGACCACCTGCTGGCGCGCGCGCTGTCTCCGGACCCGGCGCAGCGCCCCCCGTCGGCCGAGGGGTGGTCCGCCGCGCTGCACGCAGCGGCCAACGGAGACCCGGGCGCGGTCGGCCCGCCGCCACCGGCGCAACCCGTGCCACCCACCGAGCCCGACCCCACGGCCACGATGAGCCCCGAGCAGCTTGCCGCGCTGCGGGCCTCGGGCCGGGTCCCGGCGAGCGGGCCTCCGAGCGCACCGGGCGGTCCGGGCGGTCCGGCGTCCGGCCCGCCGCCAGGTCCACCGCCCGCGTACGCGCCCCCGCCCGAGGGCCTGAGGCGCAAGCGACGGGGCGCCCTCATCGCGGGGGTCGCCGCCGTGGCGCTCATCGGCCTGATCGTCGGGATCACGTTGGTCGCCACGTCGGGCGACGATCCGGTGTCGGCGTCGGAGATCTGGGCCGAGCCGCTGTCGACCCTCGGGAACAACCCGTTCACGGACTCGATCGCGTCGACGTCACCGATCCTGCCGAAGAGCACGACGTTGCCGTCGCTGCCGACGAACCTGCCCGCACCGGGGCAGCTGACGAGCATCGCCGGCTCCGCGCCGGGCCTCTACGGCGGCACGAACCAGCTCTCGGTGTGCGACGCCAAGAAGCTGCTGTCGTTCCTCCAGTCGCATCCGGACAAGGCCTCCGCGTGGGCGGACACGCTCGGCATCGCCGCCGGGTCGATCCCCGAGTACGTGGCGGAGCTCACCGACGTGGTGCTGCAGAAGGACACGCGGGTCACGAACCACGGGTTCAGAGACGGCAAGGCGAACCCGATCCAGTCGATCCTCCAAGCCGGCACCGCGGTGATGCTCGATCAGTTCGGCGTGCCTCGCGTCCGCTGCAAGTGCGGCAATCCGCTGACACCGCCGACCGCGATCGCCGAGGCGCCGACCTACCGAGGAACCGCGTGGCGGGGGTTCAACCCGACGAAGGTCATCGTCGTCGTCGCGACCAAGGTGGTCGACCACTTCCAGCTGGTCGACATCCAGACGGGCAAGAAGCTCGAGCGCACCCCCGGCCCGGTCGTACCCACGACGACGACCACCACGACGACGACGACGACCACCACGACGACCACCGCACCTCCGGCGCAGAACATCACCGCGTCGGGCACGGTCGGGGCCACCTCGGAGTACTCGAACGAGTTCGCGACTGGTCTCGCGGTCGACGGCGACGTCACCACGTCGTGGTTCTCGGACGGCACCAAGACCGGCGGCAACAGCGAGGAGTACCGCTGGAACGCGCCGAGCCCGGTCACGATCTCCAAGATCGACGTGATCGGGAACGCCGCGCATCCGCAGTACCCGACCGGCTTCGGGTTCGACAAGGTGACCGTCTACGTGTACGACCCGAGCGGCGCGGTCGCGTTCCGCCAGGAGGTCGCGCTCCCCGGCACCCCGGACCCGAACGTGACGGTCACGCCCCACGTGGTCGGGACCAGCGTCGGGCTCTTCTTCGAGGGCCACGAGGCCCCCGACTGCGGCGGCTTCGCGGAGCTGCGGGTCTACGGGGGCTAGCGGGCGCCCCGGAGCAGGCGACCCGGGCGCTCGCCGGTGTCCTCGCCGCCGGCGAAGGTGACCGTGCCGCCCTTCACCGTCGCGGTGTAGCCCTCGGCGCCCTGCAGGAGGCGGGCGCCGCCGGCCGGCAGGTCGCGCGCCACGCGCGGGTTGGTGAGCTGCAGCCGCTCGTGGTCGATCACGTTGAGGTCGCCGACCATGCCGGGCTCGAGCGTGCCGCGGTCGCCGAGGCCGTACAGCCGGGCGGTGTCGTGGGTCTGCTTCTTCACGATCCACGGGAGCGGCAGCTTCTCGCCCCGGCTGCGGTCGCGGGCCCAGTGCGTGAGCATGAACGTCGGCTGCGACGCGTCGCAGATCACGCCGCAGTGCGCACCGCCGTCGGACAGACCGAGGGCCGCTCGCGGGTGGAGCAGCATCTCGCGGGCCGGCTCGAGGCTGCCCGATGCGTAGTTGAGGATCGGGATGTACAGCAGCGCACGGCCCTCGTCCTCGAGCATCGTGTCGTAGGCGACGTCGATCGGTGACCGGCCCGTGGCCGCGGCGACGCCCGCGATGGACCGCTCGGCGCTCGGCTCGTAGTCGGGTGGGATGCCGAGCGTGTAGGTCGACTCGTACGCCTTCTTGAGCTGCGCCTCGACCGCGGCGTCGGGCTGCCACTCGACGATCGAGCGGCGCACCTCGGGGTCGCACAGCGCCGCGACGAGGTCCTCCTGGGACAGGCCCCGCCGTTTGAGCTCGCGGTAGGCCGGGATCACGTCGAACAGGCAGTACGACGTGAAGTGACCGGTGAGCATGCCCGTGGCCCGGCCGGCGACCTGGGGCCACAGCGCGGCACCTTCGTCGGCCGCGGCGAGCGACTCGTCCATGAGCTCGCGCCAGAGATCGGGCGCGGCGTCGACCTGCAGCATCGCGAACGTGACCGGCCGGCCGATGGCTGCGGAGAGCTTGCGCATCCACGCGACCTCCTTGGCCGGCGTGATGACGTCCTCGCCAGCCGAGCCGGCGGGCGCCAGCTCGAACACCCCGGTGCCGAGCTCGCCGAGCGCGGTGCCGATGCCGAACAGCTCGTCCTCGGCGGCGAACGTCCCGGGCACGGGCTCACCGTCGATCGCGGTGTGGGCGATCGTGCGCGACGTCGAGAAGCCGAGCGCGCCGGCGGCGATCGCTTCCTTCACGATCTCCTTCATCGCTGCGATGTCCTCGGGAGACGCAGGCTCGTTGCGGGCGCCGCGCTCCCCCATCACGTACGCACGCACCGCGCCGTGCGCGACCTGCGTACCGACGTCCACGGGCCAGCGCCGGGTGTCGAGCGCGTCGAGGTACTCGGGGAAGGTCTCCCAACCCCACGTCATGCCCTCGGACAGCGCGGAGCCGGGGATGTCCTCGACCCCTTCCATCAGCCCGATCAGCCAGTCGTGCTGGTCGGGCTTGGCCGGCGCGAAGCCGACGCCGCAGTTGCCCATCACGAGCGTCGTGACGCCGTGCCAGGCGGTCGGGGCGAGCACGTCGTCCCACGTCGCCTGACCGTCGTAGTGCGTGTGGATGTCCACCCAGCCGGGCGTGACCAGCTGGCCGTCGGCGTCGATCTCCTGACGGCCCTTGCCGTCGACCTTGCCGACCTCGGTCACCTTGCCGTCGGTGACCGCGACGTCGGCGGTGCGCGCCTCGGCGCCGGTGCCGTCGACCAACGTGCCGCCGCGTACGACGAGATCGTGCATGGGAACCCCCTAGAACGCGTTCTAGGCAGACTCTACCGGAGGGAGTCCAGCGCCCTCCGGAGGTCGTCCACGAGGTCGGATGCGGCTTCGACCCCGACCGAGAGCCGCACGAGATCGGCGGGCACCTCGAGGGCCGATCCCGCCGCCGATGCGTGGGTCATCGAGGCCGGGTGCTCGATGAGCGACTCGACGCCACCGAGCGACTCGGCCAGCGTGAACAGCCGGGTCCGCTCGCACACCCGGCGGGCGGCGGGCTCACCGTCGCCCAGCCGGAAGCTGACCATGCCGCCCGGCCGGCGCATCTGCCTCGCGGCGATGTCGTGGCCAGGCGAGGACGCGAGCCCCGGCCAGCGCACCTCGCCGACCGCCGGGTGCTCGCGCAGCAGGTCGACGACCGCGGCCGCGTTGTCGCTGTGGCGGTCCATGCGCAGCGCGAGCGTCTTGATGCCGCGCAGCACGAGCCACGCGTCGAACGGTCCGGCGATCGCTCCCATCGCGTTCTGGTGGTAGCGGAGCCGCTCGCCGAGCTCCTCGTCGGCCACGACGAGGGCGCCGCCGACGACGTCCGAGTGCCCACCGAGGTACTTGGTCGTCGAGTGCACGACGGCATCGGCGCCGAGGGTCAGCGGCTGCTGCAGGTACGGCGACGCGAACGTGTTGTCGACGACGAGCAGCGCGCCGGCCGAGTGCGCGACGCCGGCCAGCTCGGCGATGTCGGCCACGCCGAGCAGCGGGTTGGTGGGCGTCTCGCACCACACCACCGCGGTGCCATCGCCGCAGGCGGCTTGGACCGCACCGAGGTCGTCCGACGGCGCGGCGGTCCAACGCACACCCCAGCGGTCGAGCACGTTCGCGAACAGGCGGTACGTGCCGCCGTACGCGTCGGACGGGATGACGACGTGGTCGCCCGGCTGGCACACCGTGCGCAGCAGCGTGTCCTCGGCCGCGAGACCCGACGCGAACGCGAGCCCGACCGAGCCGGCTTCGAGCGCTGCGAGGCACGTCTCGAGCGCGGTGCGGGTCGGGTTGGCCGAGCGCGAGTACTCGTAGCCGGCCCGCAGCCCGCCGATCCCGTCCTGCGCGTACGTCGAGGTCTGGTGGATCGGCACGACCACCGCCCCGGTCGCGGGGTCCGGGTCCTGGCCGGCGTGGATGGCGAGGGTCTCGAACTCGAACTCGAGCTCGCTCATCGGTTCGCCTCGCTGGCCAGGTAGCCGAGCACGTCCTGCCGGCTGACGACCGCGTACGGGTGGCCGTCCTGCAGCACGACCACCGCATCGGCTCCCTCGAGCTCACCCAGCAGGGCGGACAGCGGCTCGCCCGCGCCGATCAGCGGCAGGGGCGGCGACATGTGCCGCTCGACCGGTTCGTCAGGCGCGGCCCGGCCGCTCACCAACAGGTCGAGCAGGTCCCGCTCGACGACGGACCCGACGACCTCGGCCGCCATGACCGGCGGCTCGGCCCGCACCACCGGCATCTGCGACACGCCGAACTCCCGCAGGATCGAGATCGCGGAGCTGACCGTCTCGTCCGGGTGCACGTGCACCAGCTCGGGGAGCTCGCCCTCGCTGCGCTGCTTGCGGTCGACGATCGCACCGACCTTCGGCTCGGTCGACGCGACGTCCAGGAAGCCGTAGTCGGCCATCCAACCGTCGTCGAAGATCTTCGACAGGTACCCGCGGCCGCCGTCAGGGAGCAGCACGACCACGACCGCATCGGGTCCGGCCGTCGCCGCGACCTCGTTGGCCGCGACCACCGCCATGCCGCACGAGCCGCCGACCAGGAGGCCCTCCTCCCGGGCGAGCCGGCGGGTCATCACGAAGCTGTCCTTGTCCGACACCGCGATCACACGGTCGGGCACGCTCGGGTCGAAGGTCGTCGGCCAGAAGTCCTCGCCCACGCCCTCGACGAGGTACGGCCGGCCGCTCCCGCCCGAGTACACCGAGCCCTCGGGGTCGGCGCCGATCACCTGCACCCGCCCCTCGCTCACGTCCTTCAGGTAGCGACCCGCGCCGGTGATCGTGCCGCCCGTCCCGATGCCGGCGACGAAGTGCGTGACCCGGCCCTCGGTCTGCTCCCAGATCTCCGGACCGGTCGTGACGACGTGCGACGCCGGGTTCTGCGGGTTCGCGTACTGATCCGGCTTCCACGCGCCCGCGATCTCGTGCACCAGACGGTCGGACACCGAGTAGTACGAGTCGGGGTGGCTCGGGTCGACGGCGGTCGGGCACACCACCACCTCTGCGCCGTACGCCCGCAGCACCGCGATCTTGTCGCCCGACACCTTGTCCGGGCAGACGAACGTGCAGCGGTACCCGCGCTGCTGCGCCACGATCGCGAGGCCGACGCCGGTGTTGCCGCTCGTCGGCTCGACGATCGTGCCGCCGGGCTGGAGCGCGCCGCTCGCCTCGGCCTCGTCGACCATCGCCAACGCGATGCGGTCCTTCACCGAGCCGCCGGGGTTCAGGTACTCGACCTTGGCCAGCACGAGTCCTTCGGCCCGGGCGTCGACCACCCGCCGCAGCCGGACGAGCGGCGTGTCCCCGATCAGGTCGAGCACGGATTCGGCGTAGGCCATGCTTGTCTTGGACCTCCGGCGCTTCGCTTCTCCGGTCCGGCTTCGCCATCCGGGTGCCAGTTGGCGAGCTGTCCACGCTGGCCCTCGACAGCCTGTCACAGGGCTAGACAGGCGGCGGTGGGATCGGTGCCGATCATCGACGTGGGCGCGCTGCTCGACCCGTCGGCCGATCCGGCGCCGGTGGCGGCCGAGCTCGACCGCGCGTGTCGTGACGTCGGCTTCTTCGTGGCCGTCGGCCACGGCGTGGCGCAGGCGAAGCTCGACGCGCTGCTCGACGCGGCCCGCCGGTTCTTCGCGCGGCCCGAGGACGAGAAGGCCGAGATCGCGATGCCGAAGGCCGGTCGCGCGTGGCGGGGTTGGTTCCCGCTCGGCGGCGAGCTCACGTCCGGCATGCCCGACGGCAAGGAGGGGATCTACTTCGGCGAGGAGCTCCCGCCCGACGACCGGCTGCTGCACGGGCCGAACCTCTTCCCGGTACGGCCGCCCGAGCTGCGCACGACGGTGCTCGAGTGGATGGACGCCATGACCGGTCTCGGCCACGTGCTGATGGGTGGCCTCGCGCTCGGGCTCGGCCTCGAGCGCGACTGGATCGACCGCCACCTCACCGCGGAGCCGGTCACGCTGTTCCGCATCTTCCGCTACCCGCCCGCCGACCGCAGCCCGAACGAGGACTGGGGCGTGGCCGAGCACACCGACTACGGGCTGCTGACGATCCTCGCCGACGACGGGACCCCCGGCCTGCAGGTCCGCACCCGCGACGGCTGGATCGACATCGACCCGGTCCCCGGCGGGTTCGTGTGCAACCTCGGCGACATGCTCGAACGAATGACCGCCGGCCGGTACCGCTCGACACCGCACCGGGTCCGTCCGCCGGTCGGCGACGACGACCGGCTCTCGTTCCCGTTCTTCTTCGACCCCGGTTGGGACGTCGAGGTCGGCCCCCTGCCGATCGAGGGCGCCGCACCCGCCGACGGCGCGACCGACCGCTGGGACCACGCGAGCGTCCACGAGTGGTCCGGCACCTACGGCGACTACCTCACGAACAAGGTCCGCAAGGTGTTTCCGGGACTTGAGGCACGCGATAGCGGGCCCTGAGTCCCGGAAAGGTCAGTGGCGGACGGCGCGGTGCGGCATCAGGGCGTTGTCGGGGACGACGCCGAGCCGGCCGGCCTGGAAGTCCTCGACCGCCTGGGCCAGCTCGGCCCTGGTGTTCATCACGAAGGGCCCGTAGGCCGCGACCGGCTCGCCGATCGGGCGACCGCCGAGGAGCAGCACCTCGAGCGCAGCGGTCCGGCTGTCCTGGCGATCGGCGGCCCGGAGGACCAGGTGGCCGCCGTGGCCGAAGACCGCGAGCTGCCCGGCCTCGATCGGCCGTCCCTCGCGCCCGACCGAGCCGCGCCCGGCGAGCACGTAGGCGAGGGCGTTGAAGTCGGCCCGCCACGGCAGCGCCAGCTCGGCACCCGGGGCGATCGTCGCGTGGGCCACCGCGATCGGCGTGCGGGTGTCGCCCGGGCCGTGCTGGCCGGCCACGTCGCCGGCGATGATGCGCACGAGCGAGCCGCCGTCGCTCGAGCCGGCGAGCGCGACGTCGGCCGCCTCGAGGCCCTGGTAGCGGGGCTCGATCATCTTGTCCTTGGCCGGCAGGTTCACCCACAGCTGGATGCCGTGGAAGAGGCCGCCCGCCTCGACGAGCGGCGCCGGCGGGGTCTCGATGTGGAGGATGCCGCCGCCGGCCGTCATCCACTGGGTGGCGCCGTCGCGGATGAGCCCGCCGCCGCCGTGGGAGTCCTGGTGCTGCATCGCACCGTCGATCATGTAGGTGACCGTCTCGAAGCCACGGTGCGGGTGCCAGCTCGTGCCCCGGGGCTCGCCGGCCGCGTAGTCGACCTCACCCATCTGGTCCATGTGGATGAAGGGGTCGAGGTCGGCGAGGTCGACGCCGGCGAAGGCCCGGCGCACCGGGAAGCCCTCGCCCTCGAAGCCGGCGGGGGCGGTGGTGACCGACCGGACCGGGCGCTCGGGCGAGTCCAGGGGGACCGGATCGAGCACGGGGACGGTGGTGGGGTCTGCGGTCACGGCCGGCATGGGAGCCTCCAAGTAGTTGCGTGAGCAATCACTTGCAACGGCACGAGGACCGGTGCGATTCCCATGGTACGGACGCGCCAGGGCCCGCTCCCGGAGGAGCGGGCCCTGTGCGTCGAGCAGGTTCGGTGCGCTACGCCGGGAGGCGCAGCAGCCGGCCGCCGGTGAAGACGTGGTCGGTCACGTAGAGGCTGTGACCGTCCGTCGCGAGGCTGCCGGGCTCACGGAGCTGACCGGCCGCCAGCTCGGTGGTGTGGCCACCCTTGATCTTGACCAGCACCGCAGGCGGGCAGGGGGTGCTGCCGTCGAGGCAGGCCTCGAAGGCGCCGACGCCGTCCTTGGCGTACTCGAGGGCGTACACCGCCGACTGGTCCGGAGCGACGGCGAGCGCCGCGATCGAGGTCAGACCGCTCTTGTAGAGCGAGCACTTCTTCGCCGGGACAGCCGGGTTCGCCGAGCAGACCGCGTTCGTGGTGCCTGCGGGGATCTTCCAGATGTTGGACGTACCAGGCACGAACGGGAAGCCCTTGAGCTCACCGACGTAGATCGTCCCGTCAGCGGCGACCGCGACCGACGTGGCGACGGCCTCGGCGGTCATCTGCGGGGGCAGCCCCGAACCGGGCGGGGTGTTGACCGTCTGGAGCGCCAGGCGGGCGACGAGCGAGGTGTGACCCTGCTTGTCGATCCGGACGACCGAGTTCGCAGCCGCATCGCCGACCAGCGCGTTGCCGTTCGGCTCCGCCGCGATGGCGAAGGGGTTCGACTCGGTCGGGAAGTTGTCCTGGTCGTACGGGTCAGGGTTGTCGATCGCGAACCGGGCGAGCATGCCGGTCGCCGACGGCGTGGCCTTGACGTGGGCCCGGTACAGCGCCCGGTAGTACGGCCCGAGCGTCCAGTACGAGTCGCTCGACTTGGCCCATGCGATGCCGACGGTCGCCTGCGCGCCGCCGAGGACGTCGACGGAGCCGGCCTGCGAGCCGGACACGTTGTAGCGGAGCGTCTGCCCCGGAGGCCCGAAGGCACCCTGGGAGATGACCGGGTTGCCCTGACCGTCGAGGGTCAGGCCCTTCGGCGAGCTCAGGTTGTCCAGGAGCACCCGGGGGCCTGCTGCGCCGGCCGGCGCCGCCCCCGTGGTGATCATCATCCCGGCCAGCGCGACAAGGCCAGCCACGAGATGACGGATGCGGACACGACGATGCATGTGGTTCCTCCCCAGATGGTGCATTCGGTGCAGGGCATGGTGTCACGCGGAGCGACCGCCAGCCAGACGGCTCCCCGGTCAGGGTTGGTGGTGGTGGCCGGTCCCCGCGGCGGTGGTGCTACTGCCCTCGCGCACCGCGTCCCGAACGAGCTCGTAGGACCGCAGGCGATCGGCGTGGCCGTGCACCATCGTCGTGATCATCACCTCGGCGACGCCGGTCGCCTCGACGAGCCGGCGC
>JAFBAD010000283.1 GCA_019247975.1 Acidimicrobiia bacterium | reverse complement strand
ATGAAGAACATGTCGAGCAGTCTCGTCTGCACCATGTCCGAGATGCGTGGTCTATCCGGTCTATGTACTGTTCGGGCTGCCTGAGCGACGGACAGGCTGGGGAGCAACATGAAGACGACTGCACTTCGGGCCATCCTTGCGACGGCTGCATTGCTGGCGGGGCTCTTGGCCATCAACGTGTGGACACACCCCGCCGAGGGTGTCGCGCCCTACTACGACGCCAACTCGACCGAGGGCAACATCTACCGCCTCTACCGGGCCTACTTCTTGCGTGAGCCCGACACCTCTGGCTTCGAGTACTGGTACGTCGACGCCGTCTTCGGGGACTCGCTGGACCACATCTCCGAGACCTTCGCCAAGTCCTCGGAGTTCGTGAACCGCTACGGCGACCTCAGCAACGGCGAGTTCGTCGACCTCGTCTACACCAACGTGCTCGGTCGACCGCCGGACTCCAGTGGACGCAGCTACTGGACCGATCGCATGGATGCCGGGCTCAGCCGAGGCCGGGTCATGAGGTACTTCGCTGACAGCAGCGAGTACAAGCGGAAGACCGGTCTTGGCGTACCGCCTGCCTGGCGAGCGGGCTCCAACGCGCTCGCGTTGCTCGACACGGTTACCGTCGAAGACGAGCACCTCCGAGACGGCTACAGCGAGGACCTGTTCCCGCACTGGGACGACCTCAACCACAACGGCTGCGACACCAGATGTGAGGTACTCAAGACCGACAAGCGCTCCGACGGCACCTGGTTCTCCTACTGGGACGGCATCATCGAGCACTCGTCGTCGGACATCGACATCGACCACGTCGTTGCCTTGGCCGAGGCATGGGACTCGGGTGCCGACCTCTGGGACATCGACCAGCGTGAGGCGTTCGCGAACTGGCAGACCAACCTCATCGCGGTCGGCTCCTCGATCAACGAGTCGAAGTCCGACCAAGACGCTGCCGAGTGGTCACCGCCCCGGAGCGCATCGAGGTGCCTGTTCGCAGAGGTCACCGTGACGACCAAGGCACACTGGGGTCTCTCGGTCGACACGGCCGAGCGAGATGCTCTCGACTCGTTGCTGACGGGGTGCACGAAGCACACCTCCGACCCGCCTGCACCGACAACCACCACGACGACGAGACCTCCGACGACCCGACCCCCGACCACGACGACCACGACGAGGCCCGCAGGCTGCTTCACTGCGTCGCTCTACCTGGGCCATCACGGCGAGTGTCTCGACAAGTACGCGCAGGCTCACGCCAACCCGAACTGCCCGGACTTCCCGGCGTCGTTGAAGCCCATCAAGGTCATCAACCCAAGCGACCCATGGGACTTGGACAGAGACGGAGACGGTCTCGGCTGCGAGTAGGGCACAGCGGACTCGTGGCCGACGACTGGCTCAGCACCGGCCAGGCTGCGAAGTGGCTGGGGATCACCCCGGCGATGCTCTACCGCCTCGTCGACGCAGGCAGGATCACTCCGGTCAAGCGCGGCAGGCTGCTCAAGTTCGATGTCGACAACCTGATCGCCTACGTCGAGACCCAGCGCATCGAGCCGGGGACCTTGAGCAACTTGTACCCCGGAGGGCGGGAAGCATCGGACCGCCGCGTTCGGGGCCGGTCTGGCTGACCAGCATCGCCGAGGTGACGTACCCGGTGAGCCCTCAATGCTTCGCACGCGACCTCTGGCTCGGTACCGGCCCAGACTCCCGCGATCGGTCGGGTGGCGATCTACAGGCGTCTCCTGACCATCGTGAGCCCGCAGCCGATCACGATGGTCGCCACTGCGATCAGCGCCAGCGGAGCGAACGTGTCACCAGTGTTCGCAAGCTGGTTGCGATCCACCGCCCTCTGGGAGCAACTCGCCGGGATGAGGAAGTCGGTCGATGCGAGGTCGCGGCCGCCGGGCTTGTTCTCGATGGCCCTGATGGGGTTGTTCGTTCCGTGCAGCAGCGTGCCGCCCGCGGTGTCGGGCACGACCGAGTCGATGCTGTAGGTGCCGTCGGCGTCGGATGTGATGTCGGCGATGACCGGTATGCCGTAGGCACGACTGGACCAAAAGACGCTGATTGGCGCGTTCGGCGGAGCCCCCGTGCCCGAGATGTGGATGGGGTCGCCAGGGCAGCCCGATGTCGGCTCGACGGTCTGGGTGACCGAAGGGGGGGCGGTCTGCGCCTGGACGGCCGGGCCACACGCGAGCAACCCGATGAGGAACAACCCCGACGTTCCCATCAAGATGGTCGTCCTGCTCACCGGCGAAGCCGATTGGTTTCGGCCCCTCACGAGCAAGGCCGCGAGTCGACGTAGCGAACGATCTTGCTGGGGTAGTAGTTGCGGATGCGGTCGCATCGCGACAGCGAGGGGATGTACACGTCGAGCGTGGCGTACGCCATCTGGACCGGCACGCTGGTGCCGATGTTCTCCAGGTTCGGATCCGGGTTGTAGTCGGTGGTGTTGTAGGCGCGGTACCCGTAGATCGATACCTCGCTGACAGCGCGCAGCACGTAGCTGTCGCACTCGGTGCCGACTTCGAATGCGATGAAGCCGTGGGTGCCGCCCCGCTCGAACTCGTCACCCATCTGGATGGCGCAGTCCTGCTTGAAGACCTTCACATCAGGCGGGTAGCGGGTGCCGCTACACGGCTGGGACTCCAGGTAGCGGACGGTGCCATCTTTGTAGAGCCGGTAGCGGTCACATCGCGCGCGGTAGGGGACGTAGACGACTGCGTCCCCGTACAAGAACAGGTCGTTGACGTAGTACCCGTAGGCCCTGAGGTCCTCGTGGCGGGGATCGAAGTTGTTGTCCCCGTCCCAGAGCGAGGTGGTCGAGTAGTACCCGGACCTGGTGGTGATGCTGATGCTGCGTACGAGATAGTCACCGCACCCGGCGCCGGTGTCGGTGACGAAGAACCCTGCGAGGCCCTCGTTGAACTCCTGCGGCTCCAGGTTGAGGGTGCAGTCCCGTTTGAAGACCTTGGTGCCGCCGACGGCGTTGGCAGCGGAGGCGGTGTGGCCCGCGGTGAGCGAGACGAGCACCGCGACAAGGAACACCGTCACCGTCTTCATCCGTGAGCCCTTCCGCCACGCCTCAGTTCTTGCCACAGTAGTGACCTGTTGTCTCCGCAGTAGCCGGGTGCGGCTTAGTCGCCTGTTCGGTCGGAGACGACTGTGTTCACGTCTTCGGGGATGTGCACGATCTTGCCGATCAGTCTGGTGACGTGTTCGCCTGTTCCTGGTCGTATCGCCGACAACGCATGCTCATCGACATGCACCTGGTAGTTGCGGCCCCAGAACTCCCCGGTTGCGGCGTCTTTCATCCTGATGGTCACGACGTGGTCACCTCGGGTCAGAGCGAGGCACCACGAACGCGTACTCCCGCATCCCGGTTGATCGGCCGGGACGAGCTTCACGGTGGTGTTCCAGGTCGGCTCGACCAACGGCGAGGAACTGGAGCGATTGGCTCTTCCGTCGAGCCTCAGCACTTCAACCACCCGATGTCCTGCCGGTAGATCGAAGGGGGCATGGGTCTGAACGGATAGGTCGACCTCCTCGCCAGTGGTGACCTCCAGTGGGGTGAGCTTCCAGTGCGGCTTGAAGATGTTGTCGCCGGGGTTCACCTCCGGGTGGAGGAGGTACCCGGTTCTGTGCGGCATGGCGAGCAGTAGGGCCGCGTTCCTTGCGTGTCGGTCAGCGGGGTAGAGGACCGGGCCGTGAAGGCCGGGCTCGTTCCGCACGAAGGGGTACCGAAGACCGGTGAAGTCCTCGGGTCGATCGTTGGAGATGAACACGATCGCGTTGTGGAGGTCGTGAGGTACGGCGTCGTCTAAGGCTCGGTCTCCTCGTGCGACCCAGCGGTTCTCGTGCACCTTGTCCGGGATGCTCCAGTCTGTCGCGCACGCGCCGATCATGATCGCGGCGACTGCCACGAGGGCATGGCGTCGAGCGAGGTGGGTCAGGCCGTCAGCGGTGAGAACGATGAAGGGCACGAAGGCGGGGATGTAGTAGTGGGGGCCGATCCCGTTGGTTGCGGCCGACGCTGACCAAGCGGTCGCCCACCAGAAGATGTAGGCCATCGGGTAGAGCGCGACCATGCCGAGCAGCCACCACCGTGGGCCGTTCCGTCCCCGAGCGACGGCCCATGCGGCAAGGCCGACTGCAACGAGCCCGCCCGGCAGCCAGTTGATGGCCCCTCGGAGGTTGGTGCCGAGCGCGTTCAGGGCGATGTGGGGGGTGTAGTCGAGCGCGTTGCTGCCCACCTGCATGGCTCTCGGACCGAACCCGAAGGTGTTGCGCGGGTCCGAGGCGCTAAGCGGGAAGGTCGTCACGCTGCCGGTCGTCGCTCGGTTGAAGAGCAACACCAGAGCGAGAAGCGGGGCGGCTCCCAGTACAGACCAGCCGACGAGGCGTCGACTCTTGACAATCACCGGGCGCTCCACGACCAGGGCGACAGCGGTGAGGACGCCGATCAAGGTCAGGAGCGCGTCGAGTGGCCGGGTCAAGAGCACCGCTCCGAGCAGAACGCCGGTCGCGACGGCGCACCCCCGACTGCTGCGCCGGACGGCCCGAAGTGCGGCCGTGACCGTGATCGTCGCCAGGAGGGCGGTGAAGAGGTAGGCCAGTTCAAGCGCTGCGTGCAGCCAGAAGATCGGCGTCAAGGCGGTGAGACCGGCGGCCACGAGAGCTACTCGACGGTCGTGCAGTAGCTCCCACGCAAGTGCATGGACAGCGACGACCAGGGCACCGGCTGTCAGCGCGGGAACCAGGGTCGGCCAGCCGAGCGCTTGTCCGACCGCGAGTGCCGCTGGCCATCCGGGTTCGTACTGGAAGAAGAGCGATCCGTGGCGTGAGCCGGTCAACCACGGTCGGAAGAAGGGCTCGTAGGTCGACGCCGACATCGTGACGTGGCCATGCCGCAGCAGCGCGGCAAGGTTGGCGTACCCAGCCTCGTCCGCGTCGTGCGTACCTAGCGGCACGAGCCAATGCCGGACTGCGAGCCCGCCCAGGGTGGCCACAAGAGCCAGGCCGAAGACGAGCGCCACCTCACGCTTCGAGCAGCCCCACGCCGCGCTCTCCACCCTCTGACAGTACGTGACGAGCGGCCCGGCTCGGCGGAGGCGGCTGTCACTGGTGTGCGGGCTGTTGAAGGGCGTCATCTCGCGCATTGGCTGTCCATGCGCGGATTGGTTCCGCGATCGGTTCGGAGGCGATCTACGGCCCTCTGGTAGTCACGTGGAAGTCGAGGTTCGGGTGGGAGCGGACGGCAACGTCGCTGCGAACTCGGGTCATCGCGTAGCGGGCGCGAGGCTTCGATGGCGTCGGCCTCGTGTCCGGTAGAGGTTGGAGGCGATGAGCACCGCCATCGCGATGAAGCTTGTGAGTGCGACGACAAACCCGATGACGAGCAGGGGAGGCGTCGCCGGGTAGTGCACGGGCTCGCTGCACGACCTCGGCGTGGCGATGCGGACCGGGCTTGGGGAGACGATCAAGCCGCTCGCGCTCGACGGAGGATCGAGGCACCCGAGACGCCTGCCTGTCGATGCGTCGACGACCGTGAAGCGGGTACCGCCTCGGGTGTCGGCCTGGAGGGCTCGGCGTGCGTGCGGCTCGATGATGATCACGTCGTCGGAGTTCCGGCGCGTACAGGGGTCGTTGATGCAGTCGAGGATGCGCACCGTCTGGTCGGTGTCGTTCACGACGGGGGCCGCGTAGTAGTCGCCGGGCGACAACTCCAAGTACGGGACCATGGTCACGCAGCCCCCGACCCAGAGCACGCTCAACACGACGAGAAGCCGTCGTCGCCAGCCTCGTGAGACTGCTCGCTGCCACCATCGCGAGCGTGCGGTGGGAGGTAGTGGCCACCGTGGGCTACTCGGGCGGGGCGCGACGAACTGAGTCCACGTCGACCCGGACCAGTACCTCAAGAGCCGCGGATCGCAGTGCTCCGGGTACCAGCCCGCCGGAAGCTCTCGCGAAGGCTTCACGCGTGCCTTCGGTTGCGCGGCCACGCCTGTACTCGGTCATCCGGCCGCATTGCCGTCACGCACACCACGATCACGCCCATCCCCATCTACGTCGGCGGCTTCCGTCCCAACCCGAGGCGGTCGTACCCGCCGTCAAGCAGAGGGCGATCCAGACGATGTTGGAGGACGCCATGCCGGTCAACGGGCGGTGGTCCCCGCTCGGGCCGAGGGCTGAGCGACCAACTCCTGTGGTACCGGTTGGTACGGGTTCCCCACGGGTTGCAACGGATCGGGTCGCCGGTGGCCTTGTGCCGTGGCAGCGACCATCGCTCGGGTGCAACCGACCTCGCTTCGCAATGCGCGGGTGGTCACCGCTTCTGGCGAGGCAGGCTGGGGCCATGCGATGGCGGCGCACTCGGCTGGAGTCGGCGGGGGAGGGTGACGGCGTTCCGTTTGGCGACATGTCGTTCGAGGCGGCGCGTCAAGTTGTCGCCGAGATGCAGAGTCCGACTGCGACTTGGCCGTGTCACGGCCAGATGGAAGCCATCGAGGCGGTGCACGTAGGTATGGGCTGGTCGGCGTCTGAGGTTGTGCCGGGGATCGAGATGCGCTGGCGGCAGGGGAGCAACCTGTACGGCCTGCTCATGCCCTTGGACCGCCTCGTCAGCCAGGCAGGCGATCTCGCGGGTGTGCCCTTCTACCTCCGGCTCGCCGTGGACGAACCGAATGGCGAGGTGCCGAACGGGACGAGGTTGTGGTTCCAGGACCTGCCGTCGGGGCCGTACTAACCGGACGCCCCATAGCTCGGGCAGGTCGGCATCGCGCTGGCCCGCTGCTGGTGGAGGAGTTCCAAGCCCTCTCGCACGACCTCGTTCTCCTGGCACTGGCGCATGAACCAACGGAAGTCCTGGGGCTCCATCAGGTCGCGGGCCACCGTGAACACCGCGTCGATCACCGAGCCGAAGTACGTGATCCCGACCGCGCTGGTGCCATGCTTGTCTTCGAACTCGGCCAGCGCCTTCGCGGCGGCGATGCTGTCTCGGACCGAGACCGGCGCACCGTTCACGAGGTTCTCGTGGCCGCGCTGCATGATGCTGGCGAGAACCGCCGGGATGGTCAGGAGTGTGTCGACGGCATCGGTCACGTCGAGCCCAGCCCGCTCTGCGTAGTGATCGACCAACCGGGTGGTGACGGCCTTGTCGAAGGCGCAGTGGCGGGTCATGTGGGCCGACACTCTGTTGGAGAAGTGCTTCACCGAGACCAGGCCCGCGCCGTCGTGTGAGCGACGGATGATCGCGTGCTCCGGCAGCGACTCCATGATCGTCCTGTAGCTGCTGCCGTAGGCCCGCATCGCCTCGATGGTCATCCTGTACGGCGACCGGCAGGTGAGGCAGGTCGGCCAGGACGGCACTTCGATGCGCTCGCCGTTGACGATGATCTCCTCACGGGGGATGAACTCGACCGACGAGGTGATCATCGGGGGCTCGTGCACCTCCATCGTGGCGGTGGTGGCGTTCATGTTGACCTCGGCATCCCGGACTCGCAACGGCTCCAGTGTGTCGTGGTCGACGGCTTGCACCGTGAGCACCGGCGGCCTCGCGGATGGGAGCCGTGCGACGAGTGAGCACGTCGGCATGGTGTCGATCTCCCGTGCCATGCGCGTGCCAGTGCACACGGGCTGTAGGGGTCTCTGAGGGCCATCGTCGGACACTGCGATGAGGCGGCTGACCTGCGGCGTTGAGTGTTCGCCCTGTTCGCACGTCGCTGGCGACGGCGGTTTGGGAGCAGGGGGTCGTCGGTTCGAATCCGACCGGCCAGACGGCAAACGGGCAGGTCACCGCTCACGAGTTGGGCTGAGCCAGCTTCGCAGTCGCGGCCTCGCAAAGCTCGGCGTCCGCGAGCCCTGCGACAACCACGACGACCGCTACTGACCCGCCCCGAGGATCGCGACGGCGCGGGTCAGCGGACGCGTTGCGCGACGAGGAGGTGGCCCTCAACGGTGCCCTCCTCGAGGAGCTGGCCGATGCGCTCCTCGGCGGCGTGGGCCTCCTGCCAACGGTCGTCAGATTCGTGCGCCTGCTGGATCCAGCGATCCACTGCGTCGGCCCGCTGGTCCCAGTCGTCCGGCGGTGAGCCCATCGCGTCGAGCGTCGTGCTCGTTCGAACCGCGAGGCCGGAGTCGGCGAGATGTCGGTCGAGCTCCTCGGCGGACGGGAAGTGGTTGGTGGCCGGCTCGTCTTCGACCTCGGCGACGGTCCGGACGTACACGAGGAGCCCGATCAGACCGTCCCTTCGCGTGATCCGGGACAGGGACCGCACGGCGGGTCCGAGGTCGTCCACCGTGCAGAGCACGCCGATGCACCAGAGCCGCTCGCATCCTGCGTCGGCGAACGGGAGAGCCTCGACCGTCGCCTGCACAGCCGGCAGGCCGAAGAGGGTCATCGCGGCTTCGCACGCCCTGGGCATCGGTTCGACCACCGTCGCGCTCGCTCCGAAGGTCGATCGCGCGTAGGCGGCCGGCCCGCCGAGCCCCCCGCCGACGTCGAGCAGGCGCGTGCCCGCATCGAGCCCGAGCTGGCGCCCCAACCAGTCCAGGGCCGCGGGCCCTCCGCTGCCCCGGCACGCCGCTGGGACCGCGTGGTCCGTACCGAGGGCCGATACCGCGTCGACCGTCCACCGGGCCTCGACGTCGAACTCGGCCTCGGAGGTGTCGTCGCTCATGACGCCGCGCTCCGCAGCTGCTGTCCGATCGCCGTCTTGATCTCCGCACCAGCCAGGTCGCTGTGGCCCGAGGCGAGGCCCGACAGGTTGACGCCGGCGATGCCCTCGATCGCCAGGAGCGCGCGGGCCTGCTCGACCGCGAGGTCGATGCCGGCGGTCACCGGGTCGCGCGCGCCGATGACCCGCTCGACGAGTTCATCAGGGAGCTCGAGCCCCGGGAAGGCCTGGAGCACGTGGGCGGAAGGCGCGTCGGTGAAGACGGCCACCGCGCCGACGATGGGGATCGTGACGCCGGCGCGGCGTGCACGGTGCACGAAGGTCGCGGTCTCCTCGATCGTCCTCGTCCGGTTCAGGATGCAGAGGTCGGCACCGGCGCGTTGCTTCTCCCGCAGCCGTCCGGGCCGCAGCCCGATCGGCTCGGCGCCCGGCGACTCGGGAACCGCGACGAACAGGCCCGCCGTCGCGGCCAGGTAAGCGAGCTCGGTGCCGTCGAGGTCGAACGGCTCGGTGACCACCTCGGGACGGTCCGACGGGGGCCGCCCGTCACCGGTGACGCACAGCACGCCCGCAGCGCCCATTGCCGCGAGCCCGGCGAGCTCCTGTTCGAGGACGGCGCGGTTGCGGTCCCGGCAGGCGAGGGTGACGAGGGGCTCGACACCGGCGGCCCGCACGAGGGGCACCATCTGGGTCGGCGGGAAGTCGGGTCGGGCGCGGTGCTCACCGACGAGGACGGCGTCGCAGGATCCGGCCATCGCTGCACAGACCCGTTCGATCGACGCCGGGTCGAAGGGCTTCACGGTGAGGTCGGTGAGCACGAGCGGCCCGCCGTCAGGGCTGGAGAGGCGATCAGCCGAGCCCGACGCCGCTCGGGTCGGGCCCGTCCACGGCACGGCCGTGTCGAGATCGGCGAAGGGGCAGCGGAACGATCCGAGCTCACACGTCAGGTCGTGGCGCACCCCGCCACAGGGCCCGTAGGTCATCCGCTTGGGACAGCCCGGGCGCGAGGGCTCGAGCTCCAGGGCCTCCGGCACGAGGGGTCCCTGCCCGTTGGAGGGGCCGGCCATCCGCCACGATCGGCATCCGCAACGCCGTGAGCAGCGGCTCGGGCGAAGAAGCGCTCCAGCAGTTCTTCGCTGCGGCGACGCTGATCGACGGGACGAAGGTCGAGTACGTGACCAACCACGCGCCCGTGATCAGCGCCGGGGCTACCTCTCGCTCGCCAGACGGCGAACCGGCGGTTCAAGCCCTCAACGGGCACCGGTTCCGCAGAGGTCGTGGCGGCTTCCGCCGATGTAACGGCGCCACTCCGCGGTCGTGAGCTCGCGCTGGGCCGAGCGGCAGGCGGCGCGGCGCAGCGTGGTCCGGTCGAGGGCCAGTCGCCCGACGCCGTACGGGGTCGAGAACGCAACTTCCTCTCCGTCCGGCGCGACGGTGACCCCGTTGTCGATGGCGAGGTCGGGTCCGATCTGGCGGCGGCTGGCGATGTCCCAAACGCGGAGGGTGTGATCGAGGCTGGAGGTGAGCAACAACCTGCTGTCCGGGGTGAAGAGCAGGTTGGGTGAGAAGGCGGTCGGTCCGCTCAGGTCCTCGCCGACCGGCTGCAGCGTCTTCGCGTCGAAGAAGCGGATCAGCCCGCTGAACTCGCTCCCGGCGAGCAGGCGCCCGTCGGGCGACAGCGCGACGCTGGCGATGCCCTTGATCCGCCCGAGCCGCTTCCCGGAACGCACGGCGAACTCGGCGCCGAGCTCGGACTGGCCGGCGGCGTACAGCCGGTGGCCGTCAGGGGAGAGGGCGACGCCGTGGACGTGCCCGACCTCGGTCTTGATCGTGGTGACCAGACGCCGGGCCCGCACGTCGATGATCTTCACGACGCCGTGCTGCTCGTCGTCCGGGCGGTCCACCCCGTCGCTGACCGCCAGCAGGCCGGCCCGGTCGTTCCAGGCCCAGGCCTCCACGCTGTCGGGCAGGTCGACGTGGAACGACGAACGCCGCTCGCCGTCCGTGTCGTAGGTCGTGATCTCGTCGGTGCTGTAGGAGAGACCGATGAGCGTCCCGTCGGATCGGAAGCGGATGATCCCCTCGGGCACCCCTCCCTCGTAGCGGATCGGGCGGGACCGGCCGGTGCGGGAGTCGGCGATCTCGGGATCGGGATCGTCATCGCCATAGGTCAGGAGCTCGTGTCCGGAGGGACTCCATGCGTCGAAGTCGGTTTGACGCCCAGGTCCCCCGAGCGACGGCCCGGTCACCGAGGCGCCGTCGAGCGACCACAGGGCGATGGCCCCGTCGTTGCAGCTCGAGACCGCCAGCAAGGTGCCGCTCGGGGTCGTCGCCGAGTCGCACGCCGTCCCGTGCTGACTGTCGAGACGGCGACCGGTCGTCTCCCCGGTCTTCAGGTCGTAGCCGATCATCCGGGAGGACCCGAAGCCGGCCTCCTGGAGGTAGGCGGCGCCTCCCCGGTCGTCGATGACGAAGTTGACGGCCGGGTTCTCGCCGGGACCCGGTTCCGCTCGCGCCCACCGCCGTTTGCCGGTCGAGAGGTCGAACGCCAACAGCCCGCTCGTCCCGCCCGAGACGAGAGTGGTCCCGTCGCTCGTCACCCGCAGCTTCTGGCCGTAGGTCCAGTGGTCCGAAGACGGCTGGTTGAAGTGGCTGAGCACCTGGTCCGTCGACGGGCGCCAGATCCGCACGCTCTCGTCCGGACCCGCCACCGCGATGCGGTCGTCGTCGAGCCACGTGCTGAACGGGAAGAACTGGTCCTGATCGACAGGTGGTCCAGGGAGGTCCAACGACGCCAGCGGTCGCAGGTCCGGCAGCGAGTACACCACCGTCCTCGCGAGGTGCGGCATCCGCGGGTTGAACCTGTAGGCGACCTCCATCGGCGCCATGACCTTCGTGCCGTCGGGACTGAGCACCAGATCGTCGGGCTCGAACGTGCCCATGTCAGCTGTCTTCACGATGTGGTGGTCGACGAGGTCGACGAGCTCGAGGCGGTGAAGTGCGGCGTCGTCGGTCCCGTTCCAGAGCACGACCAGTGCTCGGCGACGGTCGACGGGTTGGAACTGGTAGATGCCGAGATGCCCCTGCCCGGGGATGCGCACCTCGGACGCGTGACGGGTCGAGAGGTCGATGCGCCACACCGCCCCGTCGGCGGTCTGCGGGACCGAGAACATCGTGCGCCCGTCCGGGGACACCGCGAGCTTGCCTGCGCTGGACCCTCCCGTCCGAAGATCGCCGCCGAAGGTCGGGTCGGAGTAGAGAGCGGTCATCAACGCGCCGTCGGTCGCTGCGCCCGGATCGCGACGGGACGCCTCGATCGCGAGGAGGGCGGCCACATCACGCTTGGACGCCGCCAGGCTCTGCGACAGCGAGACGAGGCGCGCGACATCGGCATCCTCGGCGTTGTGCTGCGCATCACGCCGTTGCACGAGCGCGACTCCACCGGCGAGGAGCGCAACGACGAGCGCGACCGCGGTGCCGGCGAGTAGGCGGCGGAGCCGCTGGCGACTGCGACGATCGCGCTCGACGTCGGCAGCAGCACGCTGCGCGCTCACCTCGACGAACTCGCGCTCGGACCGCGTCAGCTGCTCGGTGTGGGACTCCAACAACGCGGATGCGACTTCGAGCCGGGCGCCCCGGTAGAGCTCCGATTCGGCGCGGTTCGACTCCTCCCATGCGCGGGTGGCGACGAACAGGTGCTGGACGGCACGCAACGCGTCGCGATCGTCCTGGAGCCATCGTTGGAGGCGCGGCCACGAGCGCAGGAGCGACTCGTGGGCCACCTCGATCGTCGGCTCGCGGGTCCGGGGGTCGTGGTCGCCGACGAGCAGCCGGCCGTCCGCGAAGCGCTCGACGATCGGCCCGGCCCCGAGGGGCAGCTCACCGAGGCGGACGCGCCTGCGGGTGTCCTCGGTGCCGTCGCCGGGCACGACCAACCGCAGCATCAGGAGCCGGGCGCGGGCTGCGTTCTGGGGGCTCAGGCCCGCGTACAGCGCCTCGGCGCGGGAGCCGATGGCCCCGGCGATGCCGCCGAGCCTCCGGTAGGCCTCACGCATGATGACCGCGCCCGTTCGCCTCTCGAACAGCTCGGACAGCGTGAACTGGAGCAGCGGGAGGCTGGCCGGCTCGTCGACGACGTCGGCCACGATCTCGGAATCGAGCCCCGCCTCGAAGGTCACCCCCACCGAGGCCGCCGGCCCGGTCACCGCATCGTGCAGCTCGGCGGCGGTCATCGGGACGACCGGGAAGGTGCGCGCGCCGACGAGCGGTCCGAGGTCGGGATCGGCCAGAGGCCGGTCGAAGAAGTCGGCGCGGACACCCGCGACCACCCGCACCGGCGTCGTCTCGTCGGACGACTCGACGAGCGTGCGCAGCGCGCTCAGGAAGACCCGCCGGTCGTCGTCGGGCGAGAGCGTCCACAGCTCCTCGAGCTGGTCGACCACGAGCGTGAGTGCGGAGTCCGCCTCCTTCGCCACCGTCCGCACCACCTCGGCCGGTTCGGCCCGCTGCGGCTCGTGGAGCGCGACCCCGAGGAGCGCGAGCCGCAGCTGGGCAAGGGGATCGTCGCCGGGCACCATCGTCGCCACGCGGTCGCCCATCGCGCGCAGCCGCGGCACCAGTCCGGCGTGGATGAGGGACGACTTCCCCGATCCCGACGGCCCGACGACCGCGACGAAGCCCTGCGCGGTCACTGCGGCCGTCAGTTCGTCGGTGAGCTCGGATCGTCCCCGGAAGTTGCGGACGTCGGCTTCACCGAACGCGCGAAGCCCGATGTACGGGTTCGACAGCGCAGAGCCGAGGCTCGCCATCGTCGCCGACGAGGCGACCGGAGCGAGGCCCGGGGCACGGGCACCGTCACCACCGACGGACCCCTCGGTCGTGGTGCCGGACCTCACCGCGCGCTGCCAGGCGGCCAGCATGTCGACGATCGACTCGTAGCGTTCCCCCGGTTCCGATGCGGTCGCGCGCCGGAGGACGGCATCGAGGCCGGACGGGAGGCCCGGCCGCTTCTCCCGGAGCGACGGGAGCGGCTGCTCCAGCTTCGTCCGGAGGATCGTCGACGCCGAGTCGCCGGTGAACGGGGGCTCTCCGCAGAGCAGCTCGTAGACGACGGCGGCCAGGCTGTACTGGTCGGTCAGCGGATCGGGTTCATGGGTGTGGAACTGCTCGGGCGGCGCGTACAGCGGTGACCCCGCGGACGGCAGGGCCAGTCCTGGGGAGCGATCGCCGGACGCGATCCCGAAGTCGACCAGGTATGCGTTGCCGATGTCGTCGAAGAGGATGTTCGACGGCTTCACGTCTCGATGGACGATGCCGGCCGCGTGCGCGGCCACCAGGGCGCTGCCGACCTCTTCGACGAGGCGGGTGACCCGCTCGAGGTCGAGGGCGCCTTCACCGGCGAGCAGGTCCTCGACGCTGCCCCCGCGCAGGAGGCGGAACACGAGGTAGGCGCCGCCGGGCTCGCGCCAGAAGTCGTAGAGGGGGACGATGTGCGGGTGCTCGAGGTGCGCGACGAGCTGCGCCTCGGCCTCGAACCGACGGACGAACTCCGGATCGCCCGCCAGCTCGGCGCGGATGACCTTCACCGCGACCTCCCGATCGATGCCGGGCTGGACCGACCGGTAGACGGTGCCGAACGCGCCCTCACCGAGCACCTGCTCCAGCACGTAGCCGCGCAGGGCCCGGTCACGGCCATGGGGTGGGCGCCCGTCTCCACCGATGATCGACTGCTCGAGGTCGAGCAGCGACGGGCTCGGGTCGAGGCCGGTCTCGTCGGCCAGGTACTCGCGATGCGCCTGGAACGTCCGCAGCGCCTCGGCCTGGCGGTCGGCCTCGACGTAGGCGCGCATGAGCTGGCCCACGAGTCGCTCGCGAAGGGGGTACCTCGACACCAGTCCTTCGAGGTCGCTGATCGCCCGAGCCGTGTCCCCGACCGTCAACAGGGCTTCGATCCGCTCCTCGATCGCAACCAGGCGGAGCTCCTCGAGCCGGGTCGCCTCGGGGAGGGCCCACCACTCGGTGGCGAACTCCCCGTAGGCAGCGCCCTGCCACAGTCCGAGGGCGTCGTCGAGGATCGAGACCGCCTGGCTCGGGGGCGCCTTGCGAGCACGGGCGACGAGCGCCTCGAACTCGGCTGCGTCGAAGCGGACGCCGGCGCCGAGCACGAGCCGGTAGCCCGGCTCCACCGTCTCGATGAGCCGCTCACCGAGCGCGCTGCGCAGGCGGGACACGTAGGTCCGGGCCGTGCTGTGCGCCCCGTCCGGTGGGACGTCGGTCCACACCGCCTCGACCACCCGTTCGAGGGGCACGATGCGGCCGGCCTCGGCGAGGAGCGCGGCCAGCAGCCGCCGTTGCTGAGGCCCGCCAATGGCGACCGGCTCACCCGCCCTCTGGCATCCGATGGGGCCGAGGACCGTCAGCTCGAGGGTCACCGTGGCCCCGACATCCGCACCGCCGATCTCATGGCTCCCCAGGATTGCTGACGGCCGGTCGTCCATGCCGGGGACCTTGCAACCGTCCGATTGCAATCCGCCGACACCGCCGTCCGTCGTTGTCGACGACTTGCAATCGGCTGGTGGTGGGCTGCCCACATGAGCGACTGGAGCGACCGTCAGCCCGGCCCGGCGCCTGGCGCGAAGGGGGAGGACCCCTTCGACGGCGACGCCGTGGTGGCGGTCGAGGAGCCGGGACGGTCACCGCTCCGCCTCCTGGTCTCCTCCCAATCCATCGAGGTCGGCCGCGACTGCTCCGGGGTCCTCCTGAGCGACCCGCAGGTCTCCCGGCGGCACATATCGATGCGCAGCACGCGCGGTGGGGTCGAGGTCAGAGACCTGGGCAGTGCGAACGGCACGCTCTTCGGAGAGATCCCTCTGAACGGCCCGCGACTCCTCGGCGAGGGCGACGCGGTGCGCCTCGGCTCGACGGTCGTGCGGCTGCTCGCCTGCCCGTCGGAGGACCGCAGAGGTGCGAGGAGCCCACGCAGTGGTCGGGGCCTCGCGACCGCCACGTCGATCGACCTCGTCGCCGCAGCCGCCCTGGACGGGCCCCGTCCCGACGTCAACCTCCTCGCCGGCGATGGCGGGACCTTGACCATCGTGTTCAGCGACATCGAGCAATCGACGCAGCGCGCCGTGCAGCTCGGCGACGAGCGCTGGCTCGAGCTGCTGGGCGCGCACAACTCGATCGTCCGCCGCCACGTCAGTCGGCAAGGCGGAACCGAGGTGAAGGCCCAGGGCGACGGGTTCCTCCTCAGCTTCTCGTCTGCGCGTCGGGGGCTCCGTGCGATGGTGGACGTGCAGCGAGCACTCGCAGCGCACGCGCGGTCTCGTCCCGCCGATTCCCTCCGCGTCCGAGTCGGCATCCACACCGGCGAGGTGACGATCGCCGAGGACGGTGACGTCTTCGGGCGCCATGTGATCCTCGCATCGCGCATCGCCGGCGCAGCGAGAGGGGGCGAGATCCTCGCCTCGGCCCTGGTGCACGAGCTCCTCGAGCCCCATGCGGAGTTCGTGTTCGCAGCGCCGCGCCGCGTCGAGCTCAAAGGTCTCGACGGGGCCCAACTGGTGCACCCCGTGCGCTGGGACAGGTGATCGGTGATGACGGTCGAACGTGCCATTGAACGAAGGAGAACGATGATGATCGGTCGACGGAGCTTGTTGGGGATCGTGTGCCTGGTGCTCGCGACGACCGCGGTGCCGACCGCGATGGTGAGCTCGGTCGCCGTGGGGGCACCGGCGCAGCGCGACGGGTTGATCGCGTTCTCCGTCGGCTACCAGCTCCCGCCGAACGACGACGATCTCGCCATCCCGAGCGACATCTGGACGGTCCGTCCCGACGGGACGGGTCGTCGCAGGCTCACCCACGTGCCCGAGGGTCGAACGGCGGCCATGCCGTCGTGGTCGCCGAGCGGCGGCAGCCTCGTGTACCAGAGCAACGTCGCCGGGACGTACGGCCTGTGGCGGATCAACGCGGGCGGCGAAGGCAACGTCGCGCTCCTGTCGGAGCCCGGCTATGACGACCTCACCCCCAGCTGGTCGCCGGATGGGCGAACGATCGCGTTCAGCCGGTGCGACCGCCGCGTCGGCTTCATCACCTCGTGCGCGCTGGCCCTGGTGGATGCCGACGGGTCGAACCTGCGAGTCGTCCTCGACGGCAAGCGCCTCCACCTCCGACCGATCTTCTCGCCGGACGGACGCTCGATCGCGTTCCAGAGCGACCGTGCGGGCCTGCTGAGCGCGATCTGGTTGATCGGCCGCGATGGCCACGGCCTGCGCCGTCTCACCTCGGCCGCCACGGAGGCGTCCTGGCCTGACTTCACGCCCGACGGGCGACGGGTCGTCTACTCCACGCACTGCTGCTTGCCGCACAGCGACCTCGAGTCCGTGCCGGTCACCGGTGGCCCGGCCACGCCGCTGACCCACGCGTCGGGCCTGCAGAACGACGCCTTCGGTTCGGTCTCGCCGTCGGGCCGCTCGCTGCTCTTCTCGAGCGACGAGCGCCATCCCGGGTGCTGCACCAACGACCTCGTGGTGCAGGGGCCCGACGGCCGCCAGCACCGGGTGGTGGACGCGGCCTCGGATGTCGTCTTCGCCGACTGGGGGAGCGCCCCGTTGGGCTCCCGGGCCGGCGACGGCGCCGAGCTCCCGGCGACGAGTGAACGGGCCCGGTCGATCGCGGCGGCGCCGGTGGCACCGACCGCGGCCGCCGCGCAGGGCGGCGACCCTGCCCCGTCGGCCGGCGGCGGCCGCCTCCTCTACACCGACGCGTCCGTCGGGCAGGTGTTCGCCGCGGATCCGGTTTCGGGCCGGCGGGTCCAGCTCACCCACGTCGACCGGAACCATGCGGCCACCGAGCCCGACACGTCGCCCGACGGTCGCTCGATCGTCTTCTCGGTGGTTGCGTTCGACGACGCACCGAGTCGCACCTGGATCATGAACGCCGACGGCTCCGGCGCCCACCCTCTTGCTGCCGACCCGGACGGCTTGAACCAGCTGACCCCGGTGTTCACCCCGGACGGCCGACGGATCGTCTACGCACGTTGCGGCGAGGTGTGCGCCATCTGGAGCATGGACCGCACCGGTCGCGCGCGTCGCCCGATCACCCCGTTCCGGTCCAGTCCGACGGAGGAAGCGGTCGATTTCGCTCCGTCCGTCTCGCCGGACGGCACACAGGTGGCGTTCAGTCGGTACAACTGGCGGGGGATCGCCGTTCAGGTGTGGGTGGCCGACATCGGCGGTGGCCACGAGCGACCACTCACGCCGGCCTCGCTCGAAGGGGCCCAGCCCGCATGGTCGCCTCAGAGCGGACGGTTGGCGTTCACCGCCGGCATCATCCACTTCGGCTCGACCATCTGGATGGTCGATCGGGACGGCACGTCACTGCAGCGCCGGACCTCCACGCCGTATCCGCACAACGACTTCGTGCCCACCTGGTCACCCGATGGCACCCGCATCGGGTTCGAGAGCGACCGCCGCTATGGCGACTTCTGCTGCGTCGATGCCTTCTCGATGCGGACCGACGGCACCTCGCAACGACGGGTGCCCGTCAACTCGTCGGTCGTCTCCGGTCTCGACTGGGGCACTGCCCCACCGCCAGGACGAGCTGAGCTCTCCGCGTCTGCAGCGACCGCGCTGGCGCCCAGTGCGCAGACCTCGCCACGGACCTCGCACATCGCGGACCAGCCGGGCTCGAGGCCTCACCGATGTGATCTCGGTCGGCGGGCCGGCCCGACAGCGGCGACCCGTCGTGCCTCCTGGACCGCCAGCTGTCTCGACTCTGCGTTCCGTCTCAACGGCAGGTAGGTCCGGAGATGAGTTCCGGGGGCGGAGACCGTCTCTCCTCTGACGAGCTCTCCTCGGGAGGAACAGCCAGATGAGTGAACGCAGCGCGAGAGATGTTGTCGAAGAGCTCGTCCGACGGCAGGAGGCGAACGACGTGACCGTGCTCGACGAGCTCGTCGCCGAGGACATGGTCAACCACGCCGCTGGTCCGCAGGGTCGTGAGGGCCTGGGTCAGATCCTGCAGACGATCGAGGACGACCTCGGTCCGATCTCGTTCGAGCAGCACCACCTCATCGCCGACGGTGATCTCGTCGTCCAACATGTCACCATGCACGGGACGCACCGAGGCTCGACCATGCCGCTCCTCGACGGACTCCAGGTGTCGGGTCGAGCGGCGGCTTGGCGGTTCATCCACATCTGGCGGGTCGCCGACGGGATGATCGTCGAGCACTGGGCGTGCCGTGACGACATGGGCTTGGTCGAGCAACTGAAGCCTGCGTGATGCGTCTCAGGTCAGGGCATCGGCCCACAGCTCGCCTGCCCACAGCGCGTCGAGCTCGGCGCGGACGCGGGCGGCACTGACCGGCACGCGGGCTCCGAGCTGCTGGGCGAACAGGCTGACCCGCAGCTCCTCGAGCAGCCACCCGGCTGCGACCACCCGCGGCGTGACCTGCGCAGGCTCCAGCGCGGCCAACAAGTCGCGGTACGACCGCTCGAGCGGGAGGACCGCAGCCAGGTTCGCCCGGTCGCGCGCCGGTGCCTCGGGCAGCTTGCGGAGGCGGGCGGCGATCCCCCGGACGTAGCGCACGACGTCGTCGATGCGCGCGGCGCCGGCCGAGGCCACGAAGCCCGGTCGGACCAGGCGGGCGAGGTGCGCAGCAGCATCGTCGACCGAGGACGTGAGCGACGCCGCAGTGTGCCGCCGGAGCAGGTCACGCACCTCGGTGGCGGCCACCACGACCTCACCGGCGGCGGCCAGGATCCGGGTGGCGGCCGGGCGCAGCTCGGCCCGGGCGGCCTCGACGAGCGCGTCCATGCCCGCGCCGGTCCAGGTGGGGCCACCATGCGCGTCGACCACCGAGCCGGCCGCCGCTTCGATGCTGTCGCGCAGCAGCGAGCCGAGCGTGAGGTCCGGCTCGGCGAGGAGCGCGGTGCGGACGGCGTCGGGGACCGATCGCTCCAGACCCCGGATGCCCACGGGCACCGACGACAGGACGAGGCGGCGCAGCCCGGTCGCCATCACCCGATCCGCGACCTCGGCCCGGGAGAACACGGTGGCCACCACGGTCCCGTCGCGGTCGAGCAGCGCCGGGTGGCCGACGACCTCGTTGCCGTCGGGAAGCGACGCACGCACCTGGCGGGGGAGGTCGCCGCCGGCCCACTCCGGCACCTCGGGGAAGAGGTCGGCGACGGCGCGACGAACCCGAGGCCCGACCAGGCGGCGGACGGCCTCGAGGTCCTTGCCGAAGGCGACGGTCGTGCCGTCGGCGGCGACCACCGAGAACG
>JAFBAD010000187.1 GCA_019247975.1 Acidimicrobiia bacterium | reverse complement strand
CGCCGCCTCAGACTGGGTCGCACCCCGAGCCATCGCCCGGAACGCCACGTTGATCACCGACTGCGAAACCCTCGCCGTCACACGACAACCCCCTCAATCAGGAGATGTCGCGCTCACCCCTTGAACCAGCCGTCGGAATCCGACCGGTATTGCCTTCAGAAACGCATCACGCCGCCTCGCCGCCGGGCGGTGGGAAGTAGGAGGTGACCGACGCGGCTTCGCGCTGGCGGTCGCGGGCCCACAGCGCGGCCTCGCGAGCGAGGGCCGGGTGGAAGCGCCAGCGATGGAGCTGGTGCTCGATCGTCTCGAGGTCGTTGCCGAGCTCGGCCAGGTTGAGCGCGAGGCGGCGGGCCCGTTGGCGCAGCATCGAGGCCGACGGCGTGCGCAGGTCGGTCTCGACCCAGTCGCGATGCTGGTCCTGCAGCTCGCTCGGGAGTCGCTCGATCTGCGCGCGGGTGAGCGGTGGGAGCCGGCGGCGCACGGCGAGCCCGGTGCTGCCCGAGAACGTCGCCGCGCCGAACTGGCAGCAGCGGGTCAGGCTGCGGATGAACGGCGAGTGCCGTCCGCCCTTGTTGCCGAGGCCGAGTGCGCTGGCGGTCTGCGCGAGCGGGAGGTCGTACCCGTCCGGGTGGCGGTCGAGCCCGGTGACCAGCCGCCGCAGCAGCCAGGTGGTCGAAGGCCCGAGGATCCCGAGCCAGAACGTCTCGACGTAGGTGGAGCGGGGATCGTGGCCGACGGCGTCGATGACCGCGTCGGGCCACGGGGTGATCTTGAGGGTCGGGATGGTCAGGTCGGGGAGCGGCATGGAGGTCCTCCGGGGGCGCACGGGCCGAACGGAGGGGGAAGTGGGCAGAGCGCGTCTCGTGATGTTTCGTACCATTCCATGTTCGACGCACCGGGGTCAACCGTGACCGGATCGACGACGACGGCCAGCGGCTGCGGCCGGTACGGTCGGCGCTGATGAGCACCGTCGAGGAGGTTGCGGGCTGGGTGGACGAGGCCCGGGCCGTGGTGGTGCTGACCGGGGCCGGCATCTCGACCGACAGCGGCATCGCCGACTTCCGCGGTCCGAACGGCGTCTGGACGAAGGACCCCAAGGCCGAGCGGATGGCGCACATCAGCGTCTACATGGACGACCCCGACGTGCGGAAGCGCTCGTGGCGGAACCGCGTCGAGCACCCGGCGTGGCAGGCGCAGCCCAACCGCGGCCACGCCGCGATCGTCGAGCTCGAGCGTCGGGGCAAGCTCCACACGCTGATCACGCAGAACGTCGACGGTCTGCACCAGGCTGCCGGGAGCGATCCGGATCTCGTGGTCGAGATGCACGGCACCGTCCACGAGGTGATGTGCATGGCGTGCGACGAGCGCGCACCGATGGAGCGGGCGCTCGCCCGGGTGCGGGCCGGTGAGGAGGACCCGCCCTGCCGCAGCTGCGGCGGCATCTTGAAGTCGGCGACGGTCTCCTTCGGACAGAACCTGGATCCGAACGACATCGAGCGCGCCGAACGGGCGGCGCTCGAGTGCGACCTCATGCTGTGCGTCGGCTCGACGCTGACCGTGTACCCCGTCGCCGAGGTGCCCTACGTCGCCTCCGCGTCGGGTGCGAAGGTCGTGGTGATCAACGCGGAGCCGACCGCGTTCGACGAACGAGCCGACGCAGTGCTGCGCGGCCAGATCGGCGACCTCCTACCGAAGGTGGTGAACGGGTGACCGATGCCGACGGCTGGATGATCTCGGTGGACGACCACCTGATCGAGCCTCGCAACGTCTGGAGCGATCGACTCCCGGCGAAGTACCGGGACGTCGGACCGCGCTGGGTCGCGGACGACGGCGTCGAGGCGTGGCACTACGAAGACGTCCGCCAGTGCGTCGGTGGTGCGGTGACGAGCGGAGCGATCTGGCCGCCGGAGGACCGACCGCCGGTCTTCAACCCGCTGTCGTTCGGTGAGATCCCGCCGGCCTGCCACGACCCCCGCGCGCGGATCGAGGCGATGGACGCCGACCACGTGCTGGCCTCGCTCGTGTTCCCGAACCTCCCCGGCTTCGCGGGCAGCCTCTTCGTGCGAGCGAAGGACAAGGAGCTCGCGCTGCTCTGCGTGCAGGCCTACAACGACTGGGTGATCGACGAGTGGTGCGCGGCGGCACCGGGACGGTTCATCCCGCTGTCGAT
>JAFBAD010000173.1 GCA_019247975.1 Acidimicrobiia bacterium | reverse complement strand
GAGGAGACGGCCGACGACCCGTCGGCACAGCATCGGCGTCGCGTCGGTCGCGTCGGCCTCGCCCACGCCGAGATGCTGCGCGACTTCTGGAGCGCGGTCGCTGCCGACCCGACCGACGCCGGTCAGGGGTCGTAGGCGGCGACGCAGGCTTCGCGCGGGCCGCGTGGCGTCGTCACGCCGCAGCGGAAGCGGACCGCGCCGGCCTGGTTCGACTCGAAGGGGAACACCCGCTGCAGCGCAGTCGTCCGCTCGATGTGCTCGACCGCGGTCGACGGGTGGCGGAGGCCGGGCCACAGCACCACCAGCCCGAACACGATCGACGCCAGGGCGCCGACGACCAGCCGGCGTGACGGGATCGGCGCGGCCGCTGCGAGCGCAGCGATGAGCGGGCACACCTGCACGAAGTACCGGTTCCCGTAGGACTGACCGCCGCCGTAGTAGTTGTCGGTGAACAGCACGACGTAGACGAGCGCGTACAACGCGAGCCCGCCGAGGATCGCGACGCCGGGCGCGGACATGCGCTTCCCGGTGAGCAGCGCGAGCGCGGCGACGACCACCGCGATCGGCATGAACACGAGCACGCCGGTGTGGCGACCGACGACGTAGGTCGCGGCCGAGCGCGCCTTGCCCCGCCAGCTCTCACCAAGCGCGTGACGCACGAAGCTCCCGCTCAATGTCTCGTTCGTGCTGCTGCGCCCGTAGCGGTCGGCCGGCGCGGGCGGGTCGCTGAACGGCACCTCACCTCCGCGGGTGGCGTAGCGCTCGCCGCCGTAGGGGCTGATCGACCGGTGGTCGCTGTAGTGCCAGTAGGGCAGGACTGCGAGGCCGAACACGACCACGCCGGCCGCCACCGCCGGGAGCTTCGAGCGGAGCCCGGGCAGCCGCACGAGCGCGACGAGGGCGAGCGGCCCGAGCGCGAACGCGAGCGTCGACTTCTCCGCCAGCGCGAGGCCGGTCGCGGCGAACCCGATCAGCGCCGCCCACCGCGACGCGTCGCGAGCGGCGCGCAGCAGGCCGTACGCAGCGACGCCGACGACGAGCGCAGTGAACAGCTCGACGTAGAGGACGTACGCGTAGGGCACGACGTTCGACACGAGAACGAGGGCCAGCGCAGTGAGCGGCACCGCCGGCCCCGAGAGCCGCAGGCGCAGGAGCGCGATGCACACCGCGAGCAGGGCGAGCAGCAGCAGGGTGTTGGCCACCGCGACGCCGTGGGTCGGCCCCAGCGCCTTCAGGAAGGGCGCGACGACGAGCGAGTACCCGTAGGGCTTGGCGAACGCCCACCCGTCGCCGTGGCGCTGGAAGAGCAGCCCGGCCGGCGGGCGGTAGCGCACCCGCCAGGTCGCGTGGGCGTAGTTGCGCAGGTCAGCGGCGTCGTAGGAGAGGTTCCCGCCATGGGCCAGGCTGACCGACTGCATCAGCTGCGACGCCTGGTCGCCGACCAGCGTGGCGTCCCGGTAGTCGTTGCGCAGCGTGCCCACGCAGGTGATCAGGGTGGCCACGGCCAGCGCCGCCCACGCGACGGCCGTCCACCTCCGCATCAGGGGCACGGTAACTTCGCTGGACGTGCGTGTCGCGGTGCTCGTCTCGGGGACCGGGACCGTTCTCGATTCCGTCGTCGGGGCGTCCGTGCCCGTCGCTTTGGTCGCCGCTGACCGACCCTGCGAGGCCCTCGAGCGAGCGAGCCGGGCCGGGATCGAGCCGCTGCTCGTGGCCCGCAAGAGCTTCGGCCAGGACTTCGACCGCCCCGCCTACACCGCGTCGATGGTCGCCGAGCTGAGCGAGCGCCACATCGACCTGATCGCCATGGCCGGCTTCGGCACGATCTTCACCTCCGAGATCCACGACGTCTACGGCGGGCGCATCCTGAACACCCACCCGTCGCTGCTCCCGGCCTTCCCGGGCTGGCACGCGGTCCGCGACGCCCTGGCCTACGGCGTGAAGGTCACCGGCTGCACCGTGCACGTCGCGGGCGTCGAGGTCGACACCGGGCCGATCCTCGCCCAGGAGCCAGTGCGGGTCCGCGACGACGACACCGAGGAGTCGCTCCACCAGCGCATCAAGGCGGTGGAGCACAAGCTGTACCCCGACACCATCCGCTCGATCCTGGAACGAGGTTCCGTGCTGTGAGCCGTGCCCTGCTGTCCGTGTACGACAAGGGCGGGGTCGTCGACCTGGCTCGCGGGCTCGTCGACCTCGGTTGGGAGCTCGTGTCGAGCCGCTCGACCGCGGCGGCGCTGACCGAGGCCGGGCTGCCGGTCACCGACGTCGCCGACGTGACCGGCTACCCGCCCATCCTCGGCCACCGCGTCGTCACGCTGCACCCGAAGATCCACGGTGGCCTGCTCGCCGACCGGTCCGATCCCGAGCACGTCGAGGAGATGGCCAAGTACGAGATCGAGGGCATCGACCTCGTGGTCTCGAACCTCTATCCGTTCTCGACCGACCCGGGCATCGAGCTCATCGACATCGGTGGTCCGGCGATGGTGCGGGCCGCGGCCAAGAACCACGAGCACGTCGGCGTGGTCGTCGACCCGGCTGACTACCCGGTCGTGCTCGACGAGCTGCGGGCCGAGGGCGCGCTCAGCAAGGAGACCAGACGCCGGCTGGCCCGCAAGGCGTTCGCGACGACCTCCGCCTACGACGCGGCCATCGTCGAGTGGCTCGACGAAGGCGACATCCTCCCCGACACGCTCGACATCCACGCCGACCGCTACCCGCTTGAGCTGCGCTACGGCGAGAACCCCCACCAGCGCGCCGCGCTGTACCAGAGCGGTGGCGCCGACCCGTGGTGGGCGCACCTCACGCAGCACTCGGGCGTCGCGCTGTCGTACCTGAACCTGTACGACGCGGACGCGGCCTGGCTGCTCGCGCACAGCCTCGGCGACCAGCCGACCGTCGCGATCATCAAGCACGCGAACCCGTGTGGCGTGGCCGTCGCCGGCACGCTGCCCGAGGCCTACCGGCTGGCGTTCGAGTGCGATCCCCGCTCGGCCTTCGGCGGCATCGTGGCGCTCAACCGGCCGATCGACGAAGCCACGGTCACCGAGATGGTCGCCGCCGCCCAGGCCGACGTGGTGATCGCGCCGGGTTACGAGGACGGCGTGGTCGACGCGCTCATCGGCAAGCGGAAGAACACCCGCCTGCTCGAAGCGCCGTCACCGACGCCCGACCCGCGCCACGTCCGCCCGATCACCGGTGGGTACCTGGTGCAGGAGCCGCACCACTTCGCCTCGGCCGCGCAGGACTGGCGGACCGTCACGAAGCGGGAGCCGACCGATGCCGAGCGGGCCGATGCGGAGCTGGCCTTCCGCATCTGCGGCGCGGTGAAGTCGAACAGCATCGTGCTCGTGAA
>JAFBAD010000149.1 GCA_019247975.1 Acidimicrobiia bacterium | reverse complement strand
GAGCACCTGATGACCGCTGCCGTCCTTCGCTGCGATCACGTCACCGAACTGCGGCTTGCCGAGCGACGGCGCCTGCGGGTTCGTCTTGAGGCCGGCGCTCTTCTTCGTGAAGTGCGCGCCCCGGTCGGTCGAGCGGTAGACGCCGAGATCCCAGTTGGCCACCCACACGCTGTGATCGGTGGCGTAGTCGTTCGTCGTGGTGATCGAGGTGATCTGGTCGGTCGGGAGGCCGGCCCCCACCTTGACGAAGGTGCGGCCGCCGTCGACGGACCGGAAGACCTTGCCCTTCTTGGTGCCCAGGAACGTCGTCGAGCGGGCGTCGACCAGCGCGGTGGCGGCCTCGGCGACGGTGCCGGTCGACCGCACCCACGTCGCGCCGTCGTCGGTCGAGGTGAACACCTTGCCGTCGCTCCCGCCCACGATCACCCGGCCGTCGGCCGACACCGACAGCGCCGTCACCGCGCCGAACGAGCCGGCGGTGCCCCAGGTGGCGCCACCGTCGGTGGTCCGGAAGAGCCCGGTCGTCGCCCCCGTCGCGAACACCACGTCGGAGGAGCGCGGTGAGATGGCGATGTCCGCGATGCCGCTCATCGTCGAAGGCGTGTTGGTGCGCGTCCACGACGAGCCGCGGTCGGCCGAGCGGGAGATCCCGCCGTCCATCGCCATGTAGAGGACCTCGGGATCGGCCGGCGCGACCGCGACCTGGAAGGCGAGGCCGGTGATGCCCCGCACCATCGGCGTCCAGTTCAGGCCGCCGTCGGTCGACCGCATCAGGTGGTTCCGTGAGATCAGGTACACGGTGCCGTCCGACGCGAAGGTCGGCGACGCGGCCACCGAGAAGATGCGGTCGTGCGGCACGTGGGCCGACGCCGGTGCAGCCGGGAGCGCGACGACTCCCGCTGCCGCGATGACTGCGGCGGACATGAGAACGGTCAGAAGGGAACGTGCACGACGCGCCATGGTGGCTGCCTCCGTCTGGTCACTTCCTCGCCTTCAACGCCTTCAGCTTCTTGGCGAGGTTCGACTGGATCGCGCCGAACTGCGGCTGTCCGGCGCGGTTGTCGAGCTCCCAGGGATCGACCTGCAGGTCGTACAGCTCCTTCTCGCCGGTCCCCAGCTCGACGTACTTGTACCGCTGCGTGCGGACCCCCCAGTAGGGCGGCACGGGCGACGGGTCGCTCGGGTTGCCGTACCCGATGTAGTGGATCAGGACGCCCTGGCTGTCGTTGGGCCACGACGTCACCGCCTGCCCCCGGAGGAACGGCGCCAGGCTGTAGCCGTCCTCCCTGCGCTGCGGCGTCGCCCCGGCCAGCTCGGACACGGTCTCGGCGATGTCCACGTTGGTGGCCATCCGGGTGACCGTGCGGGGCCTGCCGCCCGGGTACCGGATGAGCAGCGGGGTGCTGATGCACTCCTCGTACTCGCAGCGCTTGGCGGCCAGCCGGTGCCGGCCGTTCCCGTAGCCGTTGTCGGTCATGTAGATGACGACGGTGTTGTTCAGCACGCCCTTCTTCTGCAGCGCGGTGAAGATCGACCGGACGCCGTCGTCCAACGACTGCAGGATCTCGCACTGCTTCCTGCGGTGGGTCCGCTCGGTCGCCTTGTTCGGGAGCGGCCGCTTGCGCACGTAGGCCGGCTTGTCGGAGACGTCCGCCTCGGCGAAGTTGGGACGGTCGAAGGCGGTGGTGCCGACCACGGCGCACGTCGGATCGTCCACGTGCCGGGGCGTCGGCTCGTCGTAGGGGTTGTGCACCGCGTGGGGCGCGAAGTACAGGAAGAACGGCTGCGCGCGCGACGACCCGGCGATGTACTCGGCGGCCCTCTTCGCCAGCACGTCGGTCGAGTAGTCAGCCGCTGCGTGGCCGTAGGTGCGCGTGACGCCGTTGTCGAAGAGCTTGTAGTCGTAGTAGTCCGGCTCGTTCTCGAAGGCCTGCCAGTCGTCCCACCCGGGCGGCGTGTAGAGGCCGCGGCCGAACGGGTAGCCGTTCAGGTACTTGCCGATCAGGCTGGTGCGGTACCCCGCTGCGTGCAGCCAGGTGGCGAGCGTGTTGGTCTCGTCGAGCCTGTTCCCCTGGGTGTTCTCCTCCACGTGGGTGTGGTGTGAGTACTGACCCGTGAGGATCGTGGCCCGGGACGGGCAGCACAGCGACGTGTTCAAGAAGGCCTTGCTGAAGCGGATCCAGTCCTTGCGACCGTTCGTGTAGGCCATCTTCTCCATCAGGTCCGGCGCCTGGTCGTCGCTCAGGATGAAGACGATGTTGGGCCGGGTGACCGCCGCCTGCGCGGGCCGCGTCGCCGGGAGGACGAGGGCGATGTTGCAGGCCAGGGCGAGCACCGCGACCACCGACCATCCGGAGCGGGACGCACGTCCCCCCGTGTTGATCAGCAACGCCTCGACCCCCCAGCCGCCCGCCTGGCGGGACCGTAGCAGCTGACGCCCGCTGTCACGACGGGTTGCGGACCCCTCGCGAACGCGTCCCTCGAAACAGGACGCACGGCTCTAACCCGAAATCACGCACCGCGGTTGGATGACCACACAAAGCGGTGGCCACCACGGCGCCGTGACCCCCCCCAAGGAGCCCCATCCCATGTCAGCCACCTCGCGGCGGGCGCGCTACGCGTTCGGATCAACCGTTGTCGCACTCCTCCTCGCTCTCCTGCTCGGAGCGCTCCCCTACCTCCAGGGCGCTTCGGCCGACTCCACCCGGGAGCTCGTCCGGGTCTCGTTCCGTCCCGCCAACACCCCGGGCCTCACCGGTTGGCGCACGGACAACGGAGCTCCCTTCGACGCCCGCCGGGCCTACGGCTGGGTGCGGGACAACGCCGGTCACACGCCGGTGTCGATGACCCAGGCTGCGGTGACCCGCAGCGCACGGGCCGCCCGCAGCGACACCTTCATCGCCATGCAGCCCCCGAAGCAGAAGTGGGGCCGCTGGGATCTCGCCGTTGCACCGGGCACCTACCGGGTGACCGTCACCGTGGGCGATCCGTCGGGGAGCGGTGCGCACAGCTCGCTCGCCGTCGAGGGCCAGAAGGTCGTCGACGACTTCCACCCGACGAAGGCCGACCGGACCGACACCGAGACCGCTGACGTCCGGGTGACCGACGGCCGGCTCACGCTCGACCCGCTGTACCCCAACCGCTCGACCAACACGAAGCTCGTCTCGGTCGTGGTGAGCGTCGTCCTCGGCGACGACACGCCCACCACCCAGCCGCCGACCACGCAGCCCCCGACCACCCAGCCGCCCACCACGCAGCCCCCGACCACCGAGCCCCCGACGACCGAGCCCCCCACCACGGAGCCTCCGGTCACGGTGCCGCCGAGCGGCCTGGGCAGCCAGACCGGCTTCGGCACCGGCGGTGCCTACATGTCGGAGTCCGATGCGGACATCAACCGTGAGTTCGACGGCATGGTCTCGACCGGTGCGACCTGGGTCCGCCTCCCGATCCTGTGGAGCTCGATCGAGCAGTCCCCGGGCGTCTACTGGTGGAGCCGGCAGGAGCAGGTCGTCGGCCTCGCTCGTGCCCACGGTCTGCACGTCATCGCCAACGTCAGCTACACCCCGAAGTGGGCCCGTCCGGCCGGCTGCCAGGACATGAAGTGCGCCCCGGCCGACGTCGACCAGTACGCCC
>JAFBAD010000147.1 GCA_019247975.1 Acidimicrobiia bacterium | reverse complement strand
TCAGCGCACGCACGGAGGTCGGTCCCGGCCGCGGCCGGAGCAACCACATCCCGTTCACGGCTCACGCCAAGAAGGCCATGGAGCTCGCGCTCCGGCAGGCGCTGAAGCTGGGGGACTCGACCATCACCACCGCCCACCTGGTCCTGGGGGTGCTGGCGGTCGACGACGGCGTCGGCCTCCAGGTGGTCACCGCGGTGACCGACGACGTCGACGAGATCCGGGACTGGCTGCGCCAGAACCGCGCCGCAGCAGACGACACCCCGGCCGTCACGACCGATCCTTCCCAGAGCGACGAGCCCGCGAGGTTCCGGATCATCTCGGGCAGCACACGACCGCGGTCGTTCGGGCCCGAAGGCGACCGTTGCGCGTTCTGTGACCGGGACCTGTGGGAGGTCGAGCGCAGCGTCGCAGGGAACGGCGCTGCGATCTGCTCGGACTGCGTGGCTGCCGCGGCCGAACGTCTGCACGCTGCCGTGGATGACGACGAGCCGGCGGGCGAAGCGCTCCACCTGCCGCCACGGGTCATCGGGCCCGCCCCGCAGGACCCCACGGCGGTGGCGGCGGTGTCAGCCGCCCTGCGCGACGCGGTCGGGGGCGGACCGCGCACGGACGAGGTGATGGCGGCTGCGATGGAGGACGGCGAGGAGCTCACCCCGCTCGTCCGCGCGGCCGGGCAGCGCTACCCGGGCACCGGCCTGCGCATCGTCGCACTGCGCTTCCTCCACGACGACCACGCGCAGATCCGCTTCGAGATCCTCATCCCCCGGCTCGGGATCATCAGCCCCCATCAGGGCGATGTCGTGCGCCGGGGCGGCCGCTGGATCGTCACCCGGGACACGATCCTGCGGGTGCTCGGCCACGGCGGCGTTCAGCCGCCCGGCGACCTCTGATCCTGCGGGCGCAGAACCGCCGCGGTGGACCGGCCGAGGGGCTCGGGGTCGGCGCCGGTCGCCGTGTGGCGGTGCAGCTTCCCGTCGGGGTCGGCGAGGACGGCGACGAGCTGGAGCTCGCCCGACGCGGTGATGGTCGCGTGGGCGCCGGCCGGGAGATCGCAGTCGCCGCCCAGCTCGGCCAGGAACGCCCGCTCGGCGTCGACCCGGCGGCGACTCGGGCCGTGCTCGATCGCCTGCAGCGCCATCCGGGTGGCGTCGTCGTCGGCACGGCACTCCACCGCGAGCGCGCCCTGACCGACCTGCGGCACCATCGCCTCGACCTCCAGCACCTCGTCGATGCGATCACCCAGACCGAGCCGCTCGAAGGCCACCGCGGCGACCACGATCGCGTCGAACTCGGCCGCCTTCGCCAGGCGCGTCCGCATGTTCCCGCGCAGCTCGGCGAAGGCCAGGTCCGGCCGCTGCTCGGCCAGCTGCACCCGCCGCCGCAGCGAACCGGTCGCGACCGTCGCGCCCTCGGCCAGGCCGGCGAGGGTCGACCCGACCAGCGCGTCGCGCACCTCCCCTCGCTCGGGCACCGCTGCGAGCGCGAGGCCGTCGACGGTGACCGACGGCAGGTCCTTGGCCGAGTGCACCGCAAGGTCGGCCCGGCCGTCGAGCAGCGCGGTCTGCACCTCCTTGGCGAAGACGCCCTTGCCCCCGAGCAGCGCAATCGGCACGTCGGCCCGCCGATCGCCTTCGGTCTCGACCACGACGAGCTCGACGTCGAGCGCGGGGTCGGCGGCCCGCAGCAGATCCGCGACGTGCGAGGCCTGCCAGCGGGCGAGCTCCGAGCCGCGCGTCGCGATGCGCAGGGGGCTACTCGATGTCGTAGATGTCGCGCAGGGCCTCGGCCAGCCGCTCGCCCTTCGGCGTGCCGGCGGTCTCCTTCAGCTTGACCGTCGGCTCGTGGAGGATCTTGGCGATCAGGCCCTTGGTGAGCGCCTCGACCGCGGCCTGCTGGCGAGGGTCGAGCGTGCCGAGGCGCGAGCGGAAGCGCTCGAGCTCGGACCGGCGCAGCGCTTCGGCCCGACCGTGCAGCTGCGCGACGAGCGGCGCCGCGGCCCGGCCCGACCGGGCTTCGACGAACCGGTCGACCTCGTCGACGACGATGCTCTCGACCGCCTGCACCTCGCGCTCACGCTCCTGCACGCCGGCCTGCGCGAAGCGGCGCAGGTCGTGCATGTCCAGCAGCGTGACGCCGGGGAGCTCGGCGACCGACGGGTCGATGTCGCGCGGCACCGCGATGTCGACGACGAGCAGCGGGCGCCCGTTGCGCGCGGCCACGATCGGTTCGAGGTCGGCGTGCTCGAGCATGATCGACGTGGCCCCGGTCGAGGTCAGCAGCACGTCGACGTCGGCCAGCGCGCGAGGGAGGTCCGACAGGCGGACGGCCTCGCCGTCGACCCGCTCGGCCAGCTGCGCAGCGCGGTCCCAGGTGCGGTTGGCGACCTCGATGGAGGCGACGCCGGCGCTCGCCAGCGCGACCGCCATGCCCTCGCCCATGTCGCCGGCCCCGAGCACGAGCACCCGCTTCGACTCGAGCGAGCCGAGCGCGTCGGCCGCCATCTCGACGGCCGCGAACGACACCGACGCGGTGCCCCGGGCGATGTCGGTGTCGGTGCGGGCCCGCTTGCCCACCTCGATCGCGTGGCGGAAGAGCAGGTTGAGGATCGGGCCGGTGGCCTCCTCGTCCTTCGCCTTCACCCACGCCTGGCGGACCTGCCCGAGGATCTCGGCCTCGCCGACGACGGCCGAGTCGAGCCCTGCGGTCACCGTGAAGAGGTGGCGGATCGCCTCGCGGTCGTAGTGGACGTAGAGGTGGTCGGCGAAGTCCTCGGGAGCGATGTACGCCGTCTCGGCCAGGAAGTTGCGGATGTCCGCGTACGCGCCGTGGAACTTCTCGGCGACCGCGTAGACCTCGGTGCGGTTGCAGGTCGAGAGGACGACCGCCTCGCTCACGCTGGTGCGGGACACGACGTCCTTGAGCGCCTTGGGCAGCCGACCGTCCTCGATCGTGAGCCGCTCGAACAGCTCGAGCGGCATGGACCGGTGGTTCAGGCCGATGACGACGACAGACACCTGCGGAGAAGCTCCTTCGCTTCGTCGGTCCGCCCCTGGCGGATCAGGTCCAGCATCCCCGAATCGAGGGCGCGCTGCCAATCAAGGCCCTCGGTCGAACGCCCCTCGGCCCGGATCGCTTCCCGCTCCGCCGCGACCACGTCGAGCAGCGTCTCGTACTCCGGTCCGAGCTGGTCCTGGAGCTGGCGGCGGAGCCAGGAGGCGACCGCCGGGCTGCGGCCCTCGGTGGACACGGTCACCAGGATCGACCCCTGCCGCACCCGGGCCGGCAGGGTCACCGTGCAGTGCTCGGGGTCGTCCGCGCTGTTCACCCAGATCCCGCGGGCCTCGGCATCCCGGAACACCGCGCCGTCGACCGCGGGGTCGCCCGTCGCACTGATCACCAGCACCCGGCCGTCGAGGTCAGCGGCGACGTACGGCCGCCGGTGGCAGGTGACCCGCGGGTCCGAGGCGATCGCTTCGACGATCTCGGGCGCCACGACGTCGACCCGCGCGTCGCACTCGAGGAGGCCGGCCACCTTCCCCGCCGCGACCGGACCACCCCCGACCACCAGGCAGGACCGCCCGGCGATCACCAGGTTCACCGGGTACGAGGTCATCGATCAACCAGCGTGGATCAGCTCCGGGCCGGTGCGGTCCCCGACGGCTCCGGCAGGTGCGGGCCGCCCGCTCGCTGCTGCTGGTAGAAGCTCAGGATCTGCAGCTCGAGCGCGAGGTCGACCTTGCGCAGCGACGCCTCCGGCGGGACCGAGATGATCGCAGGGGCGAAGTTCAAGATGCTGGTGATCCCGGCCGCCACGAGGCGGTCGGCGACGTCCTGGGCCGCCACGGCCGGGGTGGCGATGATGCCGATCGACACGTGGAGCTCGCGGGCGATGTCGGGCAGGTCGTCGATGTGGCGGACCGAGAGCTTGCCGTGGGCGGTGCCGACCTTGCTCGGGTCGGCGTCGACCAGCGCCACGACCGGGAAGCCGCGGTCGCCGAAGCCGCCGTAGTTGGCGAGGGCCTGACCGAGGTTGCCGACGCCGACGATGGCCACCGGCCAGTCCTGGGTGAGCCCGAGCTCGCGACTCATCTGGAAGAGGAGGTACTCGACGTCGTAGCCGACCCCACGGGTGCCGTAGGAGCCGAGGTAGGAGAGGTCCTTGCGGACCTTCGCGGCGTTCACGCCGGCCAGCTCGGCCAGCCGCTCCGAGGAGATCGTGGTGGTCTTGTCGTTGGCCTGCTCGACCAGGCAGCGCAGGTACACGGGCAGACGAGCCACCGTCGCCTCGGGGATCCGTCGCGCGGTCCCCCCACGCCTACGCCCGACCACGAACCGAGCGTAGGGGCCTCGTTCACAGGATCACAAGCAGCTGGATCACCGGTACCGTTGTGGCTGGTGACCGCCAACGCCTTCGCTGCCGGGGCCACCCTGGTGTCCCTCGCGTTCGCCTGCTCGACCTTCGAGCGGTGGCTGGTGCGCCGGCGCCGCCACGAGCTGGCCTGGTCGGTCGCGCTGGCCATGTTCGCCATCGGCTCGGCCGCGCTCTGGGCCGGCGCCGCGCTCGGCTGGGACGCCTGGAGCTTCCGGCTCTTCTACCTGTTCGGCGGCGTGCTCAACGTGCCGTTCCTGGCCCTCGGCACCGTGTACCTGCTGGCCGGCCAGCAGATCGGTGACCGGGTCGGCGCGGTGCTGTGCCTCGTCGGCGCGTTCGCAGCAGGGGTGCTCACGATCGCGCCGCTGCGCCACGCGGTCGCCCCCCACAGGTTCCCGGAGGGCCACGACCTCTTCGGCGTGCTGCCGCGGGTCTTCGCCGGGGTCGGCTCGGGCATCGCGGCGACCGTGATCATCGGCGGCGCGGTCTGGAGCGCGATCCGGCTGGTCCGCCACCGCGGACCGTCGCGGATGGCGGCCGCCAACGTGCTGATCGCCGCGGGCACGCTGCTCATCAGCGCCAAGGCGCTCTTCGAAGGCCTCGGCGACGACGAGACCGCATTCGCCGCTGCGCTGGCCAGCGGCATCTCGGTGGTGTTCGTCGGCTTCCTGCTCACCAACGCGCCGGTGCACCGGGCCGAGCCCGACGCGCCGGCCGCGCTCACCGCAGGCGGTCTGCAGGAGGCGGAGCCGGAACCCGCCGGCGCGGGCTCAGCGCAGGGCGCGCCGTAGGACCTTGCCGGCCATCCCCTCGGGGAGGTCGTCCACGAACATCACCTTGTCCGGGCACTTGTACCGGGCCAGCCGGTCCTGCGCGAAGGCGATGACGTCGTCCTCGTCGATCGAGCGTCCCGGCGCGGTCACGACGTAGGCCTTCACCGCCTCGCCGGTGTGGGGGTGGGGCACGCCGACCACCGCGCACCGATCGATCGACGGATGCTCCATGAGCACCGCCTCGACCTCGGCCGGGAAGACGTTGAAGCCCGACACGATGATCAGGTCCTTGGCCCGGTCGACCAGGTACAGGTAGCCGTCGTCGTCGACCACCGCGATGTCGCCGGTGCGCAGCCACCCGTCGGTCAGCGCGGTGCGGGTGGCCTCGGGGTCGTTCCAGTAGCCCTGGAACACGTTGGGGCCTTGCACCCAGATCTCGCCGGCGTCGCCGACCAGCACATCAGAGCCGTCGGCGTCGACCAGGCGGAGCCGCACCCCCGGCACCGGCGCCCCGATCGACCCGGAGCGCAGCTCGACGCCGGTCGACGTCGTCACCACCGGGGACGCCTCGGTCAGGCCGTAACCCTCGGCCACCGACACCCCGAAGCGGCTCCGCATCCGCTCGGCCACCTCGGTCGACAGCCGGGCCGCGCCCGATGTGGCCACCCGCACGGTCTGGAACACCGACGCGCCGGCATCCGGCAGGCTGGCGAACGCCGACCACATGGCGGGAGCGCCGGCGATCACGGTGACCTTGTGGCGCACGATGGCCTCGACCGCGGAGGTCGGGTCGAACCGCTCGACCAGCAGCAGGGTCGATCCCGCGTGCAGGGACAGGCCGAGCGCGACGTTCAGCCCGAAGATGTGGAAGAGCGGGAGGACGCCGAGGGTCACGTCGCCGGGCGACTGGCGGCGGGCCTCGGACGCGTTGACCTGGTCGAGGTTCGCGAGGAGGTTGCCGTGCGAGAGCATGGCCGCCTTCGGCGAGCCCGAGACGCCGCTGGTGAAGATCAGCACGGCGAGGTCGTCGGGCTCGCGCTCGACCACCGGCACCGGCGCGGAGGTCAGGAGCTCGTCGAAGGTGACCGCCCCGTCGACGTCCTCGGCCGAGGCTGCGATCACGTGCTCGACGGTCGGCACCCGGCTGCGGTCGATCTTGGCGAAGCTCTGCCGGCCCGACGGCCCGACGACGACCGCCCGGGCGCCGATCGCGGCCAGCTCGGGTTCGAGCTCGGGCGCGGGGCTCAGGGGGTTGAGCGGCACGGCGACGAGGCCCGCGCCGAGCACCGCGAGGTAGGACGCCACGAAGTACCAGTTGTTGGCGCAGAGGATCCCCACCCGGTCGCCGGGCTCGAGGCCGAGACCGACGAGGCCGGCGCGCAGCGCAGCGGTCTGCTCCCGGAGATCGCCGTAGGTCGTCGGCCGACCTCGGCTGATCAGCGCCACCGCCTCGTCGGGGTGGGGGTCGATGATCGTGGCCAGGTTCACGGGCGGAAAGTGGAGCACATCTCGTCGTGGCCCGGCACGGTCATCGGGCGAGGAACACGAACTGCAGCAGCGCCGCGCCGAAGATCAGCACGAGGAGGGCGGCGAGCACGATCGTCGTGCCGGGTCTCATGGGGCTCCCTTCCGAGCGGTGAGCGTGACCGGGCTGACGACCGATGCGGGGCGGCCGTCGTCTTCGTCGTCGAACGGTTCGACCCGCACGCCGCTGCCCGCGTCGAGGCCGAGCTCCTCGGCAGCCGAGCGCCGGTCGAGCACGATCGTGACCAGCCCGTAGGAGTCGACGATCAGGGCGATCTCGCCGGGCCCGGCGTCCGCGAAGGCGCGCACGCGGCGGGCGCTGCGGGCCGAGCCGTCGATCACGATCCGCACCCGCTCACCGAAGGGGTCGAGCTCGGCCGGGTCGACGTTCAGCTGCGCGTTGCCGAAGCGGTCGACCCAGAGGACCTCGGCGGAGATCCCACCGTCCTCCTCGCGGCTGAGCGGGAGGATGCCCGGGCGCAGCGTGATCGGGTCGATCTCCGGCCCGAGGGCTTCGAGCGGCACGCCGTTGCACAGGTGGGCGGCCGCCGGGCCGAACACGTCGCGGCCGTCGAAGGTCGGCCCGGGCGCCTGGAGCCGGTGCTCCTCGCTGGTGAGGACGACGGCGCGGGTGGCACCGCCGACCATCGCGACGGCCGGCGCCAGCAGCCCGTTGTCCGGTCCGACGAGGACCGACTCACCGTCGCCCACCTCGATCGCCACCGGGCGGCGGTCCGTGCCCACGCCCGGGTCGACGACCGCGAGCACCACGCCCGGCGCCAGGTACTGCGCGGCGCGGGCCAGCGTGAGCCCGCCGGCGCGGACGTCGTAGCGGGGCACCTCGTGGCTCACGTCGATCACCACCGCGTCGGGCGCGAGCTGGCGGATGACGGACTTCACGACCCCGACGAACTCGTCGGCGGTGCCGTAGTCCGAGAGGAACGAGATGGTCGGCGACCCGGTCACGGCCGCCGACCCGACCCGGCCGGCGGACGGCCCGGTGTCAACCCGCTTCGGTGTACCGGCTGGCCAGGTACCGATCCATGTCGTCCTCGGCGATCCGGTACGACTTGCCGACTCGGACCGCGCCGATCTCGCCCGCCTTGATCAGGCGGTACACCGTCATGTTCGAGACCCGCATCTGGTCGGCGACTTCGGCCACGGTGAGGAACCGTGCCCGGGCCGGGAACTGCGCCACGAGGCATCACCCCTTCCAACTCCGGCGGCAACGGTACCGGCTTGTTGCTGGAGGGGGAAGCGGGGGCGCTGTGGTTGGTGATGGCGTTGGTGCCGTCACGTACCGAGCTCGCGTGACCGCTCGGTCGCGGCCATGACGGCGTCGAGGAAGGCAGCACGGGTCCCGGCCTGCTCGAGGGCCCGGAGCCCCGCCGCCGTCGTGCCCCCGGGCGAGGTGACGGCGGCCCGCAGCTCCGCCGGGCTGTCGCCGGTCTCGACCAGGAGGCGGCCGGCGCCGGCGACCGTCCCGATGGCGAGGGTCTCGGCCACGTCGCGAGGCAGGCCGGCCAGCACGCCGGCGTCGATCAGCGCCTCCACCACCAGGAACACGTAGGCCGGGCCCGAGCCCGAGAGGCCGGTGACCGCATCGAGCAGCCGCTCGGGCACGGTCACCACCTCGCCGACCGCGCCGAGGATGCTGCGAGCCCACTCCAGGTCCTCGTCGCCGGCCTCGGTACCTGCGGCGATCGCGCTCACGCCTGCGCCGACCAGCGCCGGGGTGTTCGGCATCGCCCGGATCACGGGCACGCCGTCGCCGAGCGCGGCCTCGAGCCGGGCGGTCGGCACGCCGGCGGCGATGGACAGCACCCGGCCGACGCCCGACGCGGCCAGCGCCGTGCACGCCGCCTCGACGTCGCCGGGCTTCACCGCGACGACCGCGCCGTCGGCCGCCGCCGGTTCGGCCACCACGTCGACCCCCCGGAGCTGATCCGCGATCGCCGCCCGCCGCTCGGGCGAGACCTCGACCACGGTGATGTCCCCCGCGACCCAACCTCCTGCGAGCAGCCCGGTGACGAGGGCTTCGCCCATCCGACCGCCGCCCACGACCACGAGCCGAGCCATCAGGCCGCCTGCAGCTCCACGATCTTGTCGGCCACGTCGCTGATGACCTGCCCGCTGAGGTCCTGGCCCAGAGCGAACCCCGACAGCCCGGTGACCAGGTCACCGGTGCGGATGAAAACGAAGGCGTACCAGAGGTCGAGGGTCTCGCCGGTGCTGCCGGAGGTGAGCACGAGGTGCCCGGAGAACCCGGCGGTCTGGTCCGCCGAGGTGCTCAGGTCGTGGGCCTCGATGTCGCCGGTGATCTGGCCACCGAGGCTGGTCTTGACCTTCTGGTTGATGCAGGAGATGAAGTCGTCGGTCGAGACGACGTCGACGATGTTCGTCGCGGTCTCCTCGTCCTCGAAGACACGGGTGCCGACCGAGAGCTGCTGGCCGTCGTTCTGCTCGAGGTCCCCGGTGACGAAGTCATCGGTGTAGTAGGTGCCCAGGGCGAGCTCGTCCACGTCGAAGTCGCTGCACTCGCTGACCAGGTTCTCCTGGTCCTTCTCGTGCGAGCGCGATGACCACCCGTCGGGAAGCACCGCGGGGCTGACGTCGATCGCCTCGGCCCGGGCCTGCGCGTCGTCGCCGGCCTCGGTGGTCGTGGTCGACGGCCGCTCGGTCGTCGTCGTCGTGGACTTGGCGGCGGTGGTCGTCGTCGTGTCGTCGGCCTTCTTGTCGCCGGTGGTGCCACAGGCGGCGACGACGACGGACAGGGCGATCACGAGGACCGCGAACCGGTGACGCACGGGAACTTCCTCTCTGGCTGGGCCCGCAGGGCGGACCAGCATGCCCGATGGCCGGCGAGACCCGCACTTCCCCGAGCGGGGCCGGCCACCGGGCTCGGGCACCCTAGGAGCGGCCGGACAGAAAAGCAATGAAAGATGCTGAGAGTGTGTGTCCAGGCCGGCCGGCCACGGAGCGGACGAGGTTCTCGGGACGCTTTCCCGGCGATGACCGGGACCACGTCCCGGGAAGTGCCGCCGCGCGAGATGGGTAACGGTTGCTCATGTGCGGGCCGGCGGGTCCGCGGTCCCCTGACACGCATGGACACGCTCGCTCCCGCCGCCACCTCCACCGTGCCGCCCCCGGTCGCGCCCAGGCCCTACCGCTGGCCGGCGGTGCTCGCGCTCAACTTCGCCCCGGGCCTCATCACCGTGGCCACCGTCCTCGCGCTCCACCCGGCCGCTCGCTCGCTCGGGCTTCCGCCGATCGTGCCCTACACCGTGGCGATCGCGGTCGTCACACCCCTCGAGCTCGGCTACCTGCTCTGGTACGGCCGGCGGGCGAGCGGACGGTGGTCGATCCGTCCGGCGATCGACCTCACCTCACACCTGCCGAAGGGTCGGGTGCTGCTCACGACGGCCGGCTTCGTGCTCGGCACGGCGGTGCTGGCCGTCGCCCTCGGACCGATCGCGTCGGCCATCGACTCGGGGACGAGCTCGTGGTTCCCGTCGTACCTGTCGCCGGACATCACCGACGCGGCCATCGCCCACTACGGCCAGCTCGCCCTCGTGCTCGCCCTGGCCGCGAACCTCGTGGTCGACGCGATCGTGAACCCCGTGGTCGAGGAGCTCTACTGGAAGGGCCACCTCATGGGCCGCATCCCGCTCGCCGGGATGGGGCCGGTCATCGCCACCGGTGTGCTGTTCAGCGCCGAGCACTTCTGGCAGCCGGCTGACTTCCTGCTGGTCGCCCTCGTCCAGGTCGCCCTGTGCTGGCACGCGCGCCGGCGCAACACCCTCGATGTCGCCATCGCCACCCACTGGGTCGTGAACGGCCTCGTCACCATCGCCTCGATCGTGGCCGTCCTGGCCCACTGACCCAGGTCAGCGCGCAAAGTGGCTCTCGAAGCCGATGTGGAGGGCGGGGCGGAAGAACTGCTCCACGTAGGTGAAGAGCGAGCCGAGGATGCGGTCGAGCTCACCCTCGTCGATGGCGTCGATCGGCAGCTGGCCGACGAGGAACACGGCGTTCTCGGGCCCGATCGCGAACGCGGCGCCGAAGAGCTTCAGGTTGCGGCGCAGCAGGTGCTCGTAGAAGCGCTCGAAGTTCTCCTCGGGCGCGGGCATGACGTAGGTCTCGTAGTGCAGGGTCCGCTGGCGCAGCGTGAACCAGATCGTGAACGTGTCCTTCTGCTCGCCCCGCAGGCGAACGAACCAGCGGCGCTCGTCGCTCTCGTCGCGGTCGATCGCCGCCACCACCGGGTTGGTGGCCAGCTGCTCCTCGAGCCACGCATCGATGCGCTGTTCGATCTGGTCGAGCTCCTCGGAGGTCGCCGCACGGTCCATCGGCCGCGCAACCTACCCGGGAGCTACGCGCAGTCGACGAGCTGGCGCTGCGTGAGGTCGCTGTACACGCGGCGCAGGCGGGCGGCTGCGGTCGACCACGTGTAGCCGCGGGCACGGGCCCCGGCGGCTTCGCCCATCGCGCGGGCCCGGGGGCGGTCGCCCAGCAGGTCGCTGATGGCGGCGGCGAAGGCGACCGGGTCGCGGCCCTCGATGAGCACGCCGGTGGTGCCGTCCTCCACGATCGTGGCCAGGCCACCCACCGCGGCCGCGACGACCGGGGTGCCGCACGCTGCGGCCTCAAGGGCGACGAGGCCGAACGACTCCGACCGGCTCGGCACCACGCACAGATCAGCGGCCCGGTAGTAGGTGGACAGCAGGTGGTGGGGCTGGGGTGCGACGTAGCGGATGCGGTCCTCGACGCCGAGCTCCTCGGCGAGCCGGTGGACCCGGGTTAGCTCGGTCTCGCCGGAGGCGCCGCTGGGTCCGCCCACCGCGACCAGCACCGCGTCCTCGTTCGGCAGCGAGGCCAGCGCGGTGACGGCCACGTCGAGGCCCTTGAGCGGCTGGATGCGGCCGACGAACAGCAGGACCGGCTGGTCGGACGGCAGCCCGAGCGCGTAGCGGGCTCCCCGCTGGTCGCCGGGCGAGAAGAAGGCGTGATCGACGCCGGGCGGCACGATCTCGATCCGCTCGGGCTGGGCGCCGTAGAAGCGGATGAGCTGGTCGGCCTCGGCGGTACAGGAGGCGAGGATCGCGTCCGAGCAGGCGATGACCTCGGACTCGGCGTCGATGCGGCGCTGCGGCTCGGGATCGCCGGTCTCGGCCTTGACCCGGGCGAGCGTGTGGAAGGTCGACACGAGCGGCAGGTCGAGGCGGTGCTTGATGGCGTGCCCGGCCAGGCCGGACAGCCAGTAGTTGGCGTGGATCGCGTCGATCCCGCCGGTCGCGGTGATGTGCTCGTGCACGCCGTCGGTCCAGGTGTCGACGACCCCCGGCAGCTCCTCCTTCGGCAGGTCGATCGGCCCGGCCGGGATGTGGACGACCCGGAAGCCCGGCTCGACCGCGACCTCGTCGGGGACGTCGTCGCGCCAGCGGCGCACGTAGACCCGGCAGTCGACCCCGGCCTGGGCCAGCGACGAGACCAGCTCACGCACGTACACGTTCATCCCGCCGCTGTCGCCCGTGCCCGGCTGGGCG
>JAFBAD010000095.1 GCA_019247975.1 Acidimicrobiia bacterium | reverse complement strand
AGTACTCGTCGATGGCGGAGTATCGGGTCGACGACCGGACTCCATGGGTCCTCGATGCACACAACGTGGAGTTCCGCATCAGCGCACGACTGGTGACTACAGCGACAGGGCCCGTCGCTCCGCTCTATCGGATGTACGGCAGGCGTGAAACGCACTACACGCGGTTGGAGGAGGTCCGGCAATGGTCGAGGGCCGACCACGTCGTCGCCGTTTCCGACACCGATCGCGAGGCGATGACCGAACTGGTCCCCGATCTCCAGGCCACCGTCGTTCCGAACTGCGTCGATACCAACCGCTTCGTGCCGTCACCCCGTCGGCATGAGGAGCGACTCGGAGCCGTGTTCGTCGGCAAGATGGATTACCGCCCGAACTTGGACGCGATGGTGTGGTTCGTGGATGGAGTGCTTCCGCTCGTGCGGAGTGTCGTTCCTGATTTCCAGCTGACCATTGTCGGGCGTGACCCCGCATCACGGGTGCAGGCACTCGGTCGGGCTCCCGGCGTGCACGTCGTCGGGCGAGTGGATGACACGCTTCCGTACCTTCACGAGGCGGCGCTCGAGGTGGTGCCGCTCAGGGCGGGCAGCGGGAGCAGGCTCAAGGTGCTCGAGGCGTTGGCCAGCGGCACGCCCGTCGTGACCACCGAGCTGGGCGTCGAGGGCCTTGCCGTCGAACCCGGTCGTCACGTCGTCGTCGCCGAGGGTCCGGTCGAGCTTGCGAACGCGATCGTCGATCTCCTGGCTGATCCCTCGCGTCGCGCACGGCTGGCCGACGCGGGCCGCCAGCTGGTGGAGGAGCGCTACGCCTGGCCCGACGCCGTCCGCCGGCTCGCCGAGGTACACGAACGGGTTGTCGCCGAGCACCCGTCGCATCGTGGCTGATGACGCCGCGCGGGCGACCGATGAGTCCCGGCTGACCGCTTCGTCGGGACTGGTATGACCCTCCCGAAGATCACGTCCCGTGACGAGTGGCTGGCGGCCCGCAAGGAGCTGCTGGTCCAGGAGAAGGAGCTGACCCGCCGCCGCGACGCGCTCAGCACCGCCCGCCGCAACCTGCCGATGGTCGAGATCGAGAAGGACTACCGCTTCACCGGTCCCGACGGTGGCGAGCACCGGCTCATCGACCTGTTCGAGGGCCGGCGGCAGCTGATCATCTACCACTTCATGTTCCCGCCCGAGTGGGACGAGGGGTGCCCCAGCTGCTCGGCCGGCATCGACGAGCTCTCACCCGGTTTCCTCGACCACCTGCACACCCGCGACACCACCTACGCGATGGTTTCCCGGGCGCCGATCGAGAAGCTCATGGCCTGGCGGGAGCAGAAGGGGTGGACCCACATCCCCTGGTACTCGGCGAACGGCATCGAGTTCAACCACGACTTCGCCGTCACCATCGACGACAGCCAGCAGTCGTACAACTACCGGACCAAGGCCGAGTTCGAGGCACTCGGGCAGCAGCTCGACACCAGCAAGCCGTCCGAGGGTCCGGGCGACAGCTGCTTCCTCCAGGTCGACGGTCGCGTGTTCCACACGTACTCGCAGTACGCGCGGGGCACCGAGTCGACCGGTGGTTCGTACTACTTCCTCGACCTCACCGCGCTCGGCCGCCAGGAGGAGTGGGAGGAGCCGAAGGGCCGCACCGAGTCGGCCCGCTCGAACACCCCCGACTTCGCGTCGTAGCGGTCAGCGGCCCTCGAAGTTCGGGTCCCGCTTCTCGCGGGCGGCGTCACCGTGCTCCTTGAAGTCCTCGGAGCGGCTCGACATCTCCATGGCCCATGCCTCGTCGGCGAGGTGCCGGTCGATGTCGACGGTGAGCCCGCGGTGCATCACCAGCTTCGTGAGACCGAGCGCGACGGTCGGGCCGGACGCGAGCCGGCCGACCAGCTCCTCGCCGGCGGCGTCGAGGTCGGTTGCCGGCACCGCGTCGTGGACGAGGCCCCATGACGCGGCGTCGGCGCCAGACACCTTCTCGCCGAGCAGGAGCATGCGCCGGGCCCGCGCCACACCGGCCAGCCGCGGGGCGAGCCACGTCGCGCCGCTGTCGGGCGTGAAGCCGAAGGTCGTGAACGGCGCCCACAGGCGGGCGTCGTCGGCGACGATCGTGAAGTCCGACGCCAGCGCGAGGTCGAGGCCCAGGCCGATCACCCAGCCGCGCGCGGTGCAGACGATCGGCGTCTGGGTCGAGAGCATCGCCGGGATCAGCCGGTTGACGTGCGCGTGCATGCGCCGGTGGACCGACCCCACCCGCGGACGCTCGGGTCCCGGCGTGCGCTCGCCGAGGTCGAAGCCCGAGCAGAAGTGGTCGCCGCGGCCGGTGAGGTGGATGACCCGCACCGACTCGTCGCTCGACGCGGCGTCGACCAGGTCGATGAGGGCGTAGACGATCGGGTCGGTGATCGCGTTGCGGCGCTCGGGTCGATCGAGCCGCAGCCGCAGCACCGGTCCGTCGTGGTCGACGGCGAGCCCGTCCGGGGTCTCGGGGTACGGCTTCACTCGGCCTCCTCGGCGGCGAAGCGGGCGGCGAGCGCGTCGAGCGCTTCCTGGCACGTGCTCGCGCCGCCGGGTGGTTCGGGCAGGCGCACCTCACCGTGCTCGCGCGACGGCAGGAGGATCGTCGCGTGGCCGGGCACGGTCGTCTCGCCCCGCTGGTTCTCGCCCCACACGTCGAGGTCGACGGCCGGGCGGTCGCCGTCGACGAGGTGCTTGCGCACGACGCGGCCGCGCATCCAGTGGGTGTCGCCGACGTAGTTGAACTTGCGGAACTGGCAGTCGAGCTTCCACAGCCAGGCGTCGTCACCCATCCAGTCGGTGCAGAGGTGGATGAGCCACGTCTCCCGCATGCGGCCGTAGTCGTAGCTGGTGGGGTTGCCGGCCGCCCTCGCCCACTCGGGGTCCCAGTGCACCCGCTGCTGCACGTCGGGGATGTTGAGCACGTCGGGTCGGAAGAACCGCGGCATGCGCCGGCGCTGGTCATCGGCGAGGCGCAGCGCCTTCACGCCGTAGAGGCCCATCCCCATGCCCGTGTGCCACACCACCATGTCGGTGACCCGCATCGGTCCCTTCACGATCGGGCCGAGCTCGTCGCCCTCCTCGACGTCCTCCCACCAGCGCGGCACCGCGCCCCGCCGGCGGTCGCGCTCGGTGCCGATCGCCTCGGTGATCGCCTCGATCTCCTCGTCGGTGTACGGGTGGATGTCGATCGTCTCGTTCTTGCCGCGCTTGGTGGCCTCGTCTCGCTCGGCCCGGATCATGAGCCGGTACTGGCCCGAGAGCACCGGTCCGCCGGCCGCCGCGAACACCTCACCGAACCACTCGTGCACCGCCCGTCCCGCGAACTCGCCCACCTTGTCGTGCACGCCGACCAGCGCGTTGCGCCGCGTGACCTGCGTGCCCGGTCGCAGCGGGTTCCACCACTCCCGGAACGACCCTGAGTAGAAGGCGTGGACGCCGCCGAGCGGGTCGCCCTTCATCAGCGTCTTCACGTCGCCCTCGAGCCGGGTGACCTCGTCCTCGCCGATGAGCGTGTCGCCGCCGACGAGGTGCGGAGGTGCGATCGGCCCGCCCCAGCGGGTCTTCTCGCCGTAGCTCGGGTCGCACCAGAGCGGGTTGTCGTCGCCGTAGGCCTCGGCCACGTGGCGGAACGCGTCCTCGTTGGGCGTGCGGTAGTGGGGCGGCTGGGTGTGGGGGCGGGCGACGCCGATCCGTCGGCGCAGCGCAGCGATCCCCTCGTCGGTGATTCGATCGGCCATGCGGGCGCCAATCTCGCACGCGCCCGGTGGGGCAGGCATGCTCGCATCGCCATGAACCTCGCCGACCTCCTGCTCGACCACCCCTTCGCCGACGACGAGCTGCTGCTCCACACCGTCGACCGGAGCGAGACCGCGGGGACCGCACGGGCCGGGGCGCGCCGGGTGGCAGACGGGCTCGGCTCGCTCGACGGACGAGCGGTCGCGGTGCAGCTGCCGAACGGGCCCGAGCTCGTCTGGACGATGGTCGCGGTGTGGCTGGCCGGCGGTGTCTACGTGCCGGTGAACCCCCGCAACCCGGCCTCGGAGGTCGAGGCGGTGGTCGAGATGACCGACCCCGTCGCGCTGGTCACCCCGGCCGGTGTCGAGGAGCGGGGCGGCGGGCGGCGCTGCCCCGACGACGTGGCGTTCGTGATGTGGACCTCGGGCACGACCGGCCGGCCGAAGCCGATCCACCACACGCACACCGCGTACGTCGAGCTGCTCGACCGCGTGCTCGGGCCGTTGCGGGCGGGGGCTGGCGGCGGCGCACCGAAGCGACGGCCGAGCCCGAACCTCATCCCCGTCTCGATGGCGCTCAACGCCGGCCTCTACAACAGCCTCTTCGGGCTGCGGGCCGGCGCGGAGCTCGTGATGATGGACCGCTTCGAGCCGGAGGCCTTCGCCGCCCTGGTGCGGCGCTTCGAGATCCGCTCGACCGTGCTGCCTCCCGCCGCGATGGCCGCGCTCACCGACTCCGACGTCGACGACCTCGGACCGCTCAAGTACGTGCGCTCGATCACCGCGCCGCTGTCACCGCTGCAGGCGCAGCGGTTCGCAGCCAAGTTCCCGGTGTACGTGCTGAACGGGTACGGCCAGGCCGAGATCGGCGAGGTGATCGGCTGGACGGCGGCCGATGCGAAGGAGCACCCGGACAAGATCGGGTCGATCGGGCGCCCGCACCCGGGCGTCGACATCCGCGTCGACGACGACGGCCACCTGCTGGTCCGGCCGCCCAACACCGCGGCCGGGCTCGAGGAGCGGCTCGACGCCGACGGCTACGTCGACACGGGCGACCTCGCCCGCGTCGACGACGACGGCTTCGTCTGGATCGAGGGCCGGGCCGGCGACGTCATCAATCGCGGCGGCAACAAGGTGTTCCCGGCTGCGGTCGAGGAGGTCCTGCGGCTATCGCCCGCGGTCGACGACGTCGCGGTCGTGGGTGCTCCCGACGAACGGCTCGGCGAGGTCCCGGTTGCCTACCTCGTGGGCCGTCCGGTCGACGACGACTCGCTGGTCGCCCTGTGCCGCGAGCACCTCGTGCCGTACAAGGTCCCGGTCGCTTTCCGCTGGATCGACGAGCTCCCCCGCAACGAGGTCGGCAAGGTCCTCCGCAAGGACCTCACCACCACCCATCCCGAAATTGGCCAGGCTGGGAGCGCATAGCGCTCCGAACCCGGCCAAGTTCGCCCTGCGTTGGTCGCCTCGGATGCTCAGCGCGGCGGTATCTCGATGATGTCGGCGAGGAGCTCCATCGAGCGCAACCACTCGTCGACGTCCGACCGCCAAGGGGCCGACACGACGTGTTGGACGCCGGCCGCCTCGAACGCGTCGCGCTCACGGCGGATGCGGTCGACGTCCATGCCCTGCGGGTCCCAGCCTGTTCGCAGCGAGATCGTGAACCGGTCGGGGTCGGGGTGCTCGTCGCGCAGCTGCCGCACAGGCTCGGCGACGGTGTGCTCGTCGAGCCCGATGAGCTGGTAACCGGTGCCGAAGCGGGCCGCCCTCCGGCGAGCCGCGACCCCTGACCCACCGACCCAGATGTCGATGGGGTGGGCCGGCTTCGGCTGCACGCGGATGTCGGCGAACTCGTAGAACTCGCCCGAGTAGCTGGTCGGGTCGGTCGTCCAGCACGCCTGCAGGATCGCAAGGGCCTCGTCGGTCCGGGCGCCCCGGTTCGAGAACGTCTGGTCGAGCGCGTCGAACTCGGCCTCGCTCCAGCCGACGCCGATGGCGAGCCGCAGGCGTCCGCCGCTCAACGCATCGAGCGACGACGTGGCGTTGGCCAGCCAGAGCGGGTGGTACTGCGGGAC
>JAFBAD010000212.1 GCA_019247975.1 Acidimicrobiia bacterium | reverse complement strand
GAGCAGGAACATGTTCCCGCGCGCCACGAGCTGGGCCTTCACTTCCTCGCTCCACATCACACCGGACGACACGATGAGTCCGAGCGACGAGATGTCGTAAGGCTTGCCCTCGACGTCGGCCTCGTCGAGCGCGCGCAGCATCGGTTTCGCGAACGCGTCGCCCACGATCGCCATCTGCGTGACCCGGCGCCGCTCGACGACGCGCCAGAGCTCGTGCGGATCGAACGTGCGCGATTCGAGGGTCACGATCGCGCCGCCGAGCGTCATCGACTGCAGCGAGGTGAACGCGCCGGTGCCGTGCATCAAGGGCGACGCGGGCAGATGGACCGAGACCCGGCCCGACTCGACGACGCGCTTCGCGATCGCACCCGCGTCCTCCGACCGCTCGGGCATCGTCTCGCCGAACAGCGGATAGACCGCGCCGCCGAGCACACCGAAGAGGTCCTCGCTGCGCCACATCACGCCCTTCGGCATGCCGGTGGTGCCGCCGGTGTAGAGGAAGTAGTAGTCGTCGCCGCTGCGCGCGATGCGCTCCATCGGCTCGTTCGCGGCGAGCAGCGCCTCGTACTCGACGGCACCGTCGATGAGCGGCGAGCCGTCGTCGATCTGCACGAGGAGCTTCAGCTTCGGCGCCCGGTTCGCGACCTTCGCCACCTGCTCGCCGAGGCAGCCGTGGAAGAGCAGCGCCTCGGCGTCGGAGTTGTCGAGGAGGTAGAGCAGCTCCTCCTCGAGGTAGCGGTAGTTCACGTTCACCGGGACCGCCCGCAGCTTGAACGTGCCGAGCAGGCCCTCGACGTACTCGTTCGAGTTGTAGAGGTACGACGCGACCTTCGAGTCGGGGCCGAGGCCCGCGCTGCGCAACCCGGCGGCGAGGCGCGCCGCCCGTTCGTCGGCCTGGGCCCAATTGACCTCGCGGTCGCCCTGCATCAGCGCGACCTGCTCGGGCAGCGCGTCGGCGACCGATTCGAAGATCGTGGCGAAGTTCCAGTCCACCCGTTTCCCCCTCGGAGCAGCAGCGGAGGCCGCAGTATCGCCGAATTACATTGCCAGCGATGCCGAGTCCGGAAGCCCTACGCCGCGGTGGGACGCAACCGATCCCGCGGCCGACGGGGTGGCGGACCGGGCCGCCCGCACCCTGGCTCGAACGCGCGGACCCGCCCACGCTCCCGCTGGCGGCGGTCCGGCGCCGCCTCGCCGACTTGCCCGCGCCTCGCGACTTCCCCGAGGCCGTCACCGCGATGCCGATCGAGCGGCGGGCGTCGGCGGTGCTGGTTCCGCTCTTCGAAGTGGCCGGCGAGACCCGGCTGATCCTGACGAAACGCCCCGAGACCATGCCGTCGCACCAGGGCCAGATCGCGTTCCCGGGCGGCAAGATGGAGGAGGGGGTCGACGTCGACCTGCGCGCCACCGCGCTGCGGGAGGCGCACGAGGAGATCGGCCTCGATCCCGCTGCGGTCGAGATCGTCGCTCAGCTCGACGGGCTCGGAACCATCGGCTCGCGCTTCATGATCACGCCGTTCGTCGGCGTGCTCGCGAGCGAACCCGCGTTGCGTCCCGACCCCCGCGAGGTCGTGCGGGTGTTCGACGTCGCGCTCGTCGATCTGCTCGCACCGGGCGTGCACCACGCGGAGCACTGGTCGACACCGATGGCCGAGCTCGACGTCCAATTCTTCGATCTCGCCGGCGAGACGATCTGGGGAGCAACGGCCCGGATTCTCTACGGTTTTCTACGTTTTCTGGTCGCCGATGGATGAGGCACCGCGGCGCGAGCGGTAACCTGAACCCTTCCAGCACACGGACCATGCGGAGGGTACGTGGAAGTCGAGATCGGCATCGGCAAGTCCGGCAGACGGGCCTACGGGTTCGACGACATCGCCATCGTCCCCAGCCGCCGCACGCGCGATCCCGAGGACATCGACATCTCCTGGGACCTCGACGCGTTCAAGCTCGACCTCCCGATGATGGCCGCGGCCATGGACGGCGTCGTGTCGCCCGCGATCGCGGTCGAGATCGGCAAGCTCGGCGGGCTCGCGTGCCTCAACCTCGAAGGGCTCTGGACCCGCTACGAGGATCCCGAGCTCGTGTACGAGGAGATCGCGACGCTGGCGCCCGAAAAGGCGACCCGGCGCATGCAAGAGCTCTACACGGAGCCGCTCAAGCCCGAGCTGATCGGCAAGCGCATCCGTGAGATCAAGGACGGCGGCGTCACCGCCTGCGCGTCGCTCACGCCGCAGCGGGTCGAGCAGTTCGCGTCGATCGTGCTCGAGGCCGAGCTCGACGTGCTCGTCATCCAGGGCACGGTCGTCTCCGCCGAGCACGTGTCGAAGGACGAAGCCCGCCAGCCGCTCAACCTGAAGCGCTTCATCCGCGAGTTCGAGCTGCCGGTCATCGTCGGCGGCTGCGCTTCCTACAGCACTGCGTTGCACCTCATGCGCACCGGCGCCGTCGGCGTCCTCGTCGGGGTCGGCCCGGGCCACGCCTGCACGACGCGCGGCGTGCTCGGCATCGGTGTGCCGCAGGCGACCGCGATCGCCGACGCCGCGGGTGCGCGCATCCGTCACCTCGACGAGACCGGCGTCTACGTGCACGTCATCGCCGACGGCGGCATGCGCACCGGCGGCGACATCGCCAAGGCGATCGCGTGCGGCGCCGACGCGGTGATGATCGGCTCGCCGCTCGCGGGCGCGTACGAGGCGCCCGGCCGCGGCTACCACTGGGGCATGGCGACCTTCCACCCGACCCTGCCTCGTGGC
>JAFBAD010000210.1 GCA_019247975.1 Acidimicrobiia bacterium | reverse complement strand
GAACTCTCCTTGGCCGATCGAGCCTTCGACGCCCATGTTCTGCTGGGCGATGATCACCTCGTTGCCGTCCTCGTCCTCGAGCGGCTCGGAGCGGACGGCGAGCTCGATGTCGTCGGGATCCGGAGGTGTCGTCTCGAGGGCCTCGATCTCGTCCTCGGGAATGACCCCCTGGTCCTGTGCGCGAGAGACCTCGGGGACGCCCTCGACCGGGTCTTCTCCGGCGGTCATGCCCCGGGCTCGTCGCTCACGTGCATCGCGTCCTCCTCGGCCGGCACCGGAGCCTCCCGCTCGAGCGCGCTGTCGCGCAACGTGTCGTCGCCGGTCAGGGGATCGCCCTCGTCGAGGGCGCCGACCGACGGATCGACTTCGAAGTCCTCGCGCGCGCTGGCGTCGTCGGGCTCCTCACGACGGACCCGCTCGGCCAGCGGCTCGTCCCAGTGCTCCTCCGCGCCGGTCGTGCCGTAGGACTCCGCACCCAGCGGCTCCTCCGGCGGGTACTCGCCGGCGAGCCGGTCGTCGTCGAGGGCCTCGGCTTCGTCCTGCGGTTCGGTGTTCGACACGAGCCCGCGCTTCCCTTCCCGCCACGGCGCAAACCGGCGGCGGCGGCGTCCGTCAGGCGGGCGGGTCCTCCTCGCGGTTGCGCTCCGCGTCGTCGGGCGTCTGCTTCGGCGGTTCGGACCGGGCCCCGGTGTCGTCGGGCTGTGTGTCGCCGTCGCTGCTCCCGCCGGTACCGGTCCGCTCGGCCTGCTCCGGATCGCTCATCTCGTCCTCGCTCCTCTCGGCCGGCGCGCGGCCACCCTGGGCGGTGGGGGGGTCCAGCCCAGGGTTGCCGTCGCCGTCGGATGGCTGGTTCGCGCATCCGGTTCGTGGAGGAAGTTCCCGCCCAGCGCCCGGTCAAACCGATCGGCTGCTCCGATCAGTCGATCGTGAGGCTTGCGGCGACGGTGGCACCGAGGTCCCAGCAGGCCTCGAGGTCGGCCGGACCCGGCGCCCCGACCACCCGCACGTGCTCGTGGGCCTGACGCCAGCCGAGGCCGGTGGTGATCGTGTCGACCGCACGTTCGGCGCCGGTCGTGTCGTTGCCGCCGTGCACGTAGAGGCCGAACGGGCGGCCGCTCGTGGCCTCTCGGCACGGGTAGTAGGTCTGGTCGAAGAAGTGCTTGAGCGCGCCGGAGATGTAGCCGAGGTTGGCCGGTGTCCCGAGGATGTAGCCGTCGGCGTCGAGCACGTCGATCGCACCTGCGACGAGCGCCGGGCGGGCGACCACCTCGACGTCGTCGATCAGGTCGTTGCGCGCTCCGCTCATCACCGCGTCGAACATCGCCTCGAGGGCAGGCGACGACGTGTGGTGCACGACGAGCAGGCGCATGGACCCATGGTGGCCCGCCCGGCGTGCAGCTGGTCCGGTATGGGCGGTTCAGCTGCACGACGGGCAGCGTTCAGCGGATCAGCGGTCGCCCTTGATCGCGTCGCGGGCCCGATCCATCGCGCCGGTCACGGCTCCGGCCACGGCCGCGCCGACCGGGTTGTTCGGCGTCGTCGGGTGGGGGTGGGTCGGCCCCTTCTCCGTTGCGTACGCCATGTCGCCGCCGAGGTCGTAGAGCTGCTCCTGGCTCATCGCAGCACGCAGCTTGGGGAAGATGACGCCTTCCTCCTCCTGCACGTGCCGCTGCACCGCTTCGATGCACTCGCCGAGGCGGCTGAGGACGGACGGATCGATCGCGTCGGCGCGATCGACCTCCTTGAGGCACTCGCGGATCTCCTGGTGCTCGTCGAGGCTGTGATCGGCGAGCGCATCGCCGCCCTCGACCTCACGGACGGCCGGGTAGAGCAGCCTCGTCTCGACTGCGTCGTGCTGCGAGAGCAGCCGGACGATCTGGCGGACGAGCTCGCCCTGCTGATCAGGTCCCGAGGCGCCCCGCTCGTTCACCTGGCTCCAGAGCTGCTCGACCTCCCGGTGCTGGCTCGTGAGCAGCTCCACCGCGTCGATGCGTGCGCCGGTCGTGCTGTCGGTCATGGTTGCTCCTTCGTGCTCGTTGCCGTAGTGGCCTCCACCGCGACGCCGAACGCCTGGCCGTCGCCCGACTCGGCCGGTGCTTCGGCCTGGCGCACCTCGGTCGCGATCGGGACGGTGATCACCGAGTCCGAACCGCCGAACTCGTTGTCCACGTACGCGTCGGCGGCCCAGTCGTTCTCCCAGCGGCCGTCACCCAACAGGTAGCGGAAGCGGTAGCTCTTGCCGGGCTCGACGTTCACCTCGGCTGCGAACGACCCGTCCTCCTGGACGTCGAACTGCGTCGCGCCGGCGCTCCAGCCGTTGAACTCGCCGACGACGGAGGCGCCCTCGTACTTCGCCTCCGCGGGCAGCTTGAACCTCACCTTGCAGGTGCCGTCGGGACCGAAGGCTTTCTCAGGCACGATGCTCCTTGATCGTCGGGTCCTCGTTCGCTTCCCGCTACCCGGACCCAGAAACTCGGTTCGCCGGACCGGCGGCGGGTAGAGCGCGTCCCGTGAGCGCACCGGAGCCCCTGCAGTCGATCCGTCGTGGCCTCGAGGACACGCAGCAGCAGTACGAGGCCGACAGCGACGACGAGCGACCGCTCGGCGGGTACGTCGCGCTGGGCGCGGTCTACGCCACCGGCGTCGCTGCGTTCGCGACCTCCGTGCGTCGCCGGGGCGTGCCCGTGCCGGAGCGTCCGAAGCCCGGTGACCTGGCCCTCATGGCGGTGGCGACCCACAAGATGAGCCGGCTGCTGACCAAGGACGCGGTGACCAGCCCGATCCGCGCGCCGTTCACCCGCTTCGAGGAGCCGACCGGCGCCAGCGAGGTGAAGGAGGAGGCGCGCGAAGGTCCGGTCCGCCACGCGGTGGGCGAACTCCTGACCTGTCCGTTCTGCCTCGACGTCTGGGTCGCCACCGCGATCGGCGCCGGCCTGATCGCCGCGCCGCGGGCGACCCGCTGGGTCACGGCGGTGCTCGCGTCGGTCGCGGCGAGCGACGCGCTGCACTTCGCCTACGACAAGCTCAAGGACGCGTAGCCGCACTGGACGATGGCCATGCGGTGAACGCTGCATGGCACCGGAGGCGCCGGGTAGAGCCCGGTCGTGGGCGCCCTGCACTCCTCGAGAGGAACCCGACCATGAGGGCACTGACCTGGCACGGCAAGCGCGACGTTCGCGTCGACGAGGTCCCCGACCCCACCATCCAGGAACCCACCGACGCGATCATCCGCGTCACGTCGTCGGGCCTCTGCGGCTCCGACCTCCACCTCTACGAGGTGCTCGGGCCGTTCATCACCCCCGGGGACATCCTCGGCCACGAGCCGATGGGCGTGGTCGAAGCGGTCGGTTCCGCGGTGGAGCACGTCTCGGTCGGTGACCGGGTGGTGATCCCGTTTAACATCTCGTGCGGCCACTGCTGGATGTGCGACCACGGTCTGCAGTCGCAGTGCGAGACCACGCAGGTCCGGGAGAAGGAGACCGGCGCCGCCCTGTTCGGCTACACGAGCCTGTACGGCGCGGTTGCCGGCGGGCAGGCCGAGTACCTGCGGGTGCCGCAGGCGCAGTACGGGCCGATCAAGGTGCCGGAGGGCACGCCGGACGAGCAGTTCCTGTTCCTCTCGGACGTGCTGCCCACCGCGTGGCAGGCCGTCGAGTACGCGAGCGTCCCCGATGGCGGCACGGTCGCGGTCATCGGGCTCGGCCCGATCGGCCAGATGAGCGCGCGCATCGCCGCCCACCGGGGAGCGAGCGCGGTGTTCGGCGTGGACCTCGTCCCCGAGCGGTTGGAGATGGCCCGCCGGCACGACATCGAGGCGATCGACCTGCGCGAGTGCGGTGACGTCGGCGAGGCGCTCCGCGAGCGGACCGGAGGGCGGGGCCCCGACGCGATCATCGACGCGGTCGGGATGGAGGCGCACGGCTCGACCGTCGGGAAGGCGGCGCACACCCTCGTCGGCATGCTCCCGGACGCGGTCGCCGCGAAGATGATGGAGAAGGCGGGCATGGACCGCATGGCCGCACTCCTCACGGCCAGCGACGCAGTCCGCCGAGGCGGCACGCTCTCGATCAGCGGTGTCTACGGCGGGATGACCGACCCGATGCCGATGCTGCAGATGTTCGACAAGCAGCTGACCGTGCGCATGGGCCAGGCGAACGTCAAGCGCTGGATCGACGACCTCCTGCCACTCGTCACCGATGCGGCCGATCCGCTCGGCGTGCTCGACCTGACCACCCACCGCATCCCGCTGACCGACGCGCCGAAGGCCTACGACACCTTCCAGAAGAAGAAGGACGGCGCGATCAAGATCGTGTTCGAGCCCTGACGCCTGCGTGCACCGTGGCACCGATCACGGCGCCGAGCAGCGCGCCGCCCGTCACCTCCGAGATGCGGTGGTGGCGGGCGTGGACCCGTGAGGCCGCGACCGCTGCGGCCAGCAGCAGCAGCGGAGCGCCTGCAGCCGGCCACGACGCGGTCGCGGCGGTGGCGTAGGCGAACGACGTGGTCGCGTGGCTGGACGGGAAGGAGCTGGACGGCTTGCGCGGGCGGCGCAGGCCGCGCCACGGTCGCTCGCGATCGACCAGCGGCTTCACGACCCCGTTGGACGTCACCGACGCGCTGACGTAGGCGAGGGCCGCCTCGAGGGCCGCCCGCCGCCCTCGCCGGCCCGCCGCACCGAGGCCGAGGGTGGACACCGCCCACACGACCGTCCCGTTGCCGAGCGTCGTGGCCCGATCGACCGCTCGCAGCACGGAACCGGAGGGGATCGCAGCCAGTCCGGACGCCACCTGGTCGACGCGGGTTGCACGCATGGGCCGCTCCTACCCAGGTCAACGGCCCTTCGGTGTAGATCAGCTGCCAGGGGGAAGGTGCGTCCCCATGCTGCGATCGATGCTCCGCGGCGCGATGGCCGGTGCCGCCGGCACGACCGCGCTCAACGCCGTCACCTACCTCGACATGGCGTTCCGGGGCCGGCCGTCGAGCTCCACGCCGGAGGACACCGTCGAGAAGGTCGCCGACGAGCTCGACACCCGCATCCCGGGCTCCGAGAAGGAGCAGGACGCGAGGAAGTCGGGGCTGGGCGCGCTGCTCGGCATCGCGGCCGGGACCGGGGTCGGCGCCGCGTTCGGCCTGCTGCGGGGCGCCGGCCTGCGCCTGCCCGTGTGGCTGACGGCGCCGGCTGCGGGCGCGGTGGCGATGGCGGCCGGCAACGGCCCGATGGTCGCGCTCGGCGTCACCGACCCACGCTCGTGGTCGAGCATCGACTGGCTGAGCGACGTGGTCCCGCACCTGGCCTACGGCGCGGTCACCGCTTTGGCCCTCGAGGAAGCGGCCTGATTGGCTCTTCGGATGCTGGGAAGTACCCGAGTCGTGGTGATCCACGGCCTCCTCGCCGTCTTCTTCCAGGTACCGGTCCGGTTGCTGTCGCGCTGGAGCGACATGATCGACGACGGTTGGGACCAGAACGACCCGTACCTCGATTGAGGTAGTCCCTGGATCTTCGAGCGGATCGTCCGATGGGTACGGAATGGACGAAGTCGGTCGAACGGCATCCGAGAAGCGGGTCGGGGATCGGGCTCGGGTCCGCCGCGCCGCGATCGTGATCCAGCAGCGCAAGCGCTTCGGTCGGGTCAAGGAGCTGCAGATCGAGGCCGAGATCCGCGATGTCTCGGTCAGCGGCGCGCTGCTCGCGGTCCGTTCGGACGCGCCGCTCGGCATCGGCCAGGGCTGCGACCTCGAGATCTCGGGGGACCGGGGCCGGGCCTGGGTCCGGCGCCTCGCCTCCGAGGGCGGCGAGCTCCTCTGCGGCGTCGAGTTCATGGACGCCCGCCCGGCGTTCCTCCCGACCGTCTACCAGTGGCTCGGTCGCGAGCTCGACGACTCGCAGATGCGCTAGCGCCGTAGCTCGGGCGCCGTCACCGCCTCGGCCTCAGATGCGGTAGACGCGCTCGGCGTTCGTCGCGAAGAGCTTGTCGACCGCGTCGTCGCCGAGGCCCGCGACCGTCTCGGTGAACGTCGTGTAGAGCTCGTCGAACGTGCCGTGCATCGCGTCGACCGGGAAGTTGCTCGCGAACATGCAGCGGTCGACGCCGAAGGTCTCGATCGCCTGCGTGAGCCACGGACCGAGCGCGTCGACCCGCATCGAGCCGAGCGGCATCGCCAGGCCGGAGAGCTTGCACACGACCCGGTCGCCGAGCGCGGCGAGCGCGTCCATGCCCGAGGTCCACAGCTGCCGCTCCGCGCCGTCGGCCGACCTCGGCCAGCCCGTGTGCTCGACCACGACCACCAGGTCCTCGAACCGCTCCAACCGCTGCGCCGCGTCCACGAGCTGATCGGGGTGGGCCATGAGCTCGAAGAGCAGCCCGCGCTCCTCGAGCGCGCCGAGCAGCTCGTCGGGGGGCAGCGGGTCGCTGGACACGCCCATCGGGCGCACGCCACGGAAGCGCGTCGCCCCCATCTGCCGGTCGAGCAGCGCGACACCTTCGGCGATCGTCTCGGTCGGGGGGAGGCCGCCCACGATGGCATCGGGCTGGCCGCCGTCGTCTCGGTCCGCCTGCCGGTCGAGCTCCAGCGTCTCGTCGACCGAGTGCATGCCGGTCGCCGCCGCGACGTTGACGAGCTTCTCGACGTTCCACCCGGCCGACTCCGACCGGTAGGTCGGGACGTCGAAGCGGCGCGACATGCCGCTCACGTCGCCCATGTTCAGCTCGCGCCCGCCCGACAGGTACGGGTACCAGTCGGTGCGGGCCGGGTCCCAGAGGTGGACGTGCGGGTCGACGATGCGGGCCGGTCGGGCGCTCACCGGGCCTCCACGACGGCCCGCAGCGCGTCGTCGAACCACTCGGGGAGGCCCGGGCCGCCGAAGGCGATGCTCCCGCTCGGGCGGGGGTGCGCCCGCAGGCCGCACCAGCCCGCGCCGGCTACGAGCTCGGCGCCGGACAGGTCGAGCACGGTCGGGCTGCACACGAGGTACGCGGCGATCTCGGCGACCGGCTGCCCGTCGGCTTCGATCGAGACCGCGAAGGCAGCGACCTGCTCGCGCGTCGTCTTGCGGCTCGCCCGTGCGAGCTGCGCAGCGGCCTGCGCGCGGCTGCGGCCGCCGGACGTGGTGGCGTCGGTCAGCGTGACCAGCCTGAGCGGGTGGTCCCGGTCGGTGGCCACGTCGGACGCGGCGCGGGCCCAGCGCGCGTCCGCGTGCACGTCGTCGACGATGCCGCGGTGCTCGGCGAGCACCCGCTCCCAACCGGTCATCGCGTCGGTCGAACCCGGCCGCCCGGCCAGCGCGACGACCGCCGCGTCGAGCCCGTCGAGCTGCTCGGCCGCCGAGGCCAGCGTGCGCACCGCACCGTCGAAGCCGGTGTCGGCCCCGGTCGCGTCGATGACGCACGTGCGCACCCCTCTGGCCTCGAGGGCGGTCGTGATGCCGGCGCCGAGCTCGGACCGGTCGGTCACGATCGCGCAGGTGCCCGTCACCGGCGGAGGGAGCTCGCCGGTCGCGTCGGCGTAGATGTCGCCGAAGCGGGGGTTGCTGCCGCCGCCGCTGGCCTGGTCGCCTTCGGCCTGCACCCAGGCGGGCGCAACCGACTCGAGGAGGTGGGGGAGCGACGCTGCGTCGGTGGTGCGGACCACCTCGAGCAACCGCGGAGGGTTGATGACCGCCACCTCCGATCCGCCGGCGAAGATCGCCTGGCCGGAGCACCACGACAGCCCCTCGCCGACGAGGTGCGCACCGAGGGGGCCGAGGTCGGCCGGCTCGGGCATCGATCCGAGCGACAGCCCCCCGGTCGAGGACGCGCCGCCCCGGTTCGAACCGGCGCTCGCGGCGCGGGCCCGTTCGAGCGCGGCGGTGACCATGCGGGTCACCGCGATCGGCGAGATGGCGTTCACGACGACGCCGTCCGGCATGACCCGACCGAGCTGCCAGGTGAGCGATGCGACCGCCCGCTTGGCGCAGCTGTAGGCGCCGGCGTCGGCCGCCCGCCAACCCGAGCCGGAGGTGACGCCCAGGATGCGACCGTGCCCGGCGCCCGCCATGATCGGCAGCGCGGCCTCGAGGATGTTGCGGTAGCCGTCGAGGTGGACGGTCAGCACCTCGTGCCAGTCGGTCTCGCCGCCGGTCGCGAAGCTCGTCTGCCGGGTGATCCCGGCGACGTTCACGACGCCGTCGAGCCGGCCGTGCTGCTCCACCAGGTCGTCGAACAGCGCCCGCACCCCGTCGGCGTCGGCGACCGAGACCGACGACGCCCGGGCGGAGCCGCCGGCGGCGACGATGCGTCCGGCGGTCGTCTCCTCCGGCGCAGGTAGCTGTTCGCTGCCGTCCAGGCTGACGAGCGGGTCCATCGTCACGACGTGGTCGCCCCGCCGGCCCAGCTCCTCGGCGATCGCCGCGCCGATGCCGCCTCCGCCACCGGTGACGACGACGACCCGGGCGCCGCCGCTCACGCGAGCTCCAGCCCCTTGAAGCGCTCGGCGTCCAACCAGTTCTCGAGGAGGTCGCGGTAACCGAAGTAGTCACCGAAGCCGCCGCCGTAGTTCGCGTTGCGGGGGTTCAGGGCCTCCGGGTGGCCCTCGTTGTTGACCCGTGACGGCGTGCACGCCGACATGACCCCGCTGGCGTCGACGAACTTGCTGGCGACGCCGTCGCCCCACTCCTCCTCGGCCTCGGCGCTCACGTTGAACACCTCGACGCCGCGCTTCTCGAGGAGGCCGACCATGCGGCCGATGAAGTCGCCGCCCAGCACGGCCAGCTGCGTGTAGTTGACGGTGACGACGGCCTGCTGCTCCGGCGCCGGCATGATGAACATGTTCGGGAAGCCGCGGCTCATCATCCCGAAGAGCGTCGACGCGCCGCCGGACCACTTCTCGGCGAGGGTCACGCCGTTCCGGCCGACGATGTCGTGGGCCGCCCGCCGGGCCAGCGGCGTGCGCTCACCCTCGAACCCGGTGCCGTAGACGAGGCAGTCGACCTCGAACTGCTGGCCGTCGACCACCGGCCCCTGCGCGGTGATCCGGTCGAAGCCGGCCGGGCAGTCGATGAGCGACACGTTCGGCTCGTTGAACGCGGCGAGGTACTCGTCGTGGAAGCACGGTCGCTTGCACAGGTAGCGGTAGTACGGCTTCAGGATCGCGGCCTTGTTGGGATCGGAGACGACCTCGTCGATGCGGGCGCGGTGCTCCTCCATGATCCCGAAGTCGACCTCCTCCCAGGCCTGGACGTACTCCTCCCGGCTGGAGAACTTCCGCTTCGGCGGGTGGTAGACGGTCGCGTAGTAGCGGGTCCACCCGTCGGCGACGAGGTCCTCGTCGACCGGTCGGCCCAGCATGATCGACTGGAAGTTGTCGTTGCGGGCCCGCTGCCAGCCCGGCTGCAGCTGCTCGGCGAAGCTCGGATCGGTCGGCCGGTTGTCGCGCACGCCGACCGCCGATGGCGTGCGCTGGAAGACGTACACGTGCTTGGCCGCGGCGGCGAGCGGAGGCAGGCACTGGATGCCGCTGGCGCCCGTGCCGACCAGACCGACCACCTTGTCGCCGAGGTTCGTGAGCGGCTGGTTCGGACCGCCGCCGGTGTACTCGTAGTCCCAGCGGGCGGTGTGGAACGCCCGGCCGGCGAAGTCCTCCATCCCCTCGATCGCCGGGAGCTTCATGAGGTGGAGCACGCCGACCGCGAGCACGTAGTAGCGGCCGGTGAAGTCGTCGCCCCGGTCGGTCCGGATGCGCCAGCGGGCCCGCGCCTCGTCCCACTCGGCGCGCGTGACGTCGGTGTGGAACAGCGCGTCGGTCGTGAGGTCGTAGCGCTCGGCGACCGCCTCGAGGTGGGTCCGGATCTCCTCACCCGAGGCGTAGGCCTCGCGCGGGATGTACCCGAGCTCCTCGAGCAGCGGGAGGTAGAGGTACGACTCGACGTCGCACATGACGCCCGGGTACCGGTTCCAGTACCAGGTGCCGCCGACGCCGCCGGCCTGATCGACGATGCGGATGCGGTTGACGCCTGCCTCGCGCAGCCGGGCGCCGGCCACCAGTCCCGCGATGCCGCCGCCGACGATCACGACGTCGACGTCGTCGGTCACCGGATCGCGGGGCGTGACCGGCGTGAACGGGTCGTCGCGGTAGTGGGCGAAGCGGTCATCGCTCGTCAGGTCGCGGATGTCGGTGCGGCCCGGGACCAGCCGCCGGTCCCGCTCGGCGAGGTACTTGGCCCGGATGGCCTCGGGATCGAAGGTGCCGGCTCCTCCAGTTGTCACTCGCATCCCTTCGCCGTCCAACCTGACGCCGGCGTCAGGTTAGAGCGAACGGGCGATCTACGTTCTCCCCATGGCACACGTGGACGGCAAGGTCGTCATCGTCACCGGTGCGGCGAGCGGCTTCGGGCTGCTGACCAGCCGGATGCTCGCCGAACGCGGGGCGACGGTCGTCGGGTTCGACCTGACCGACGCCGAGGGCTGCAGCGTGGTCGACGTGACCGACCGCAGCGCGGTGCAGCGGGCGGTCGACGACGTCGTCGCCACCCACGGCCGGGTCGACGTGCTGGTCAACAACGCCGGCGTGATGCCGCTCGCCTTCTTCGCATCGCACAACGAGGCGGCCGAAGCCTGGGACCGCTGCATCGACATCAACTTCAAGGGCGTGCTGCACGGGATCAGCGCCGCGTACGACCACATGATCCGCCAAGGCAGCGGCCACATCGTGAACATCGCCTCGATCTACGGGAACTACGGCGTGGCCGGAGCCGGGGTCTACGCGGCGACGAAGGCGGCGGTGATCACCCTGTCGAACGCTCTCCGGGTCGAGGCGCAAGGGAAGATCAAGGTCACGATCGTGCGTCCCACCGGCGTGCCGGGCACGAACCTGGGCGCGGGCATCGTCGACATCGCCGCGGTCGCACCGCTCGGCGGCCACAACGCTGCGCAGATGATCGGGCGGTTCGGAGAGCAGACCCCCGAGATGCAGGACCCCGACGACGTCCGCTACTGGGCGATCTCGCCCGAGGAGCTCGCCGCGCACATCGTGTACGCGATCGACCAACCCGCCGGCATCGCGATCGCCGACATCACCGTCCGAGCGACCGGCGAGGACTACGTGTTCTGATCACCGGGCTGGAACAGCTCGATGAGGTTGCCGGAGGGATCCACCGCGAGCACCTGGGCTCCGCCCGGCCCGCTGACGACCTCGTTGCGGAAGGTCACGCCGGCTTCGGTGAGGCGGGCGATCTCCTTCTCGAGGTCGTCGACGATGAAGTGGATGCGGTTCCATCCGCCGGCACACGGGCGCTCGCCATCGCTCATCGGGCGTCCGGCCGAGCTCTGCGGGCCCGACAGGAGCAGCCGCAGGTTGCCGCGACTGACGTCCGCGAAGGCGGGCGGGAAGTTCGTGTTCACGCCGAACCCGAAGTGGTTCGTGTAGAAGTCGACCGACGCGGCGACGTCGTCGACGAGGTACCGGACGTTGACGGTCTCGTCACTCATGCTGCTCCCTTTCGATGGGTCGGATCGTGAGATCGGCGATGAGGAGATCGACCCGCCACTCGACCTCCTCGGCGACGCGTTCGAACGCGGGGAAGGTCTCCTCGTCCGTGTCGCCCTCGGCGGCCGGGTCGGCGATGCTCCAGTGCGCGGTGGCCGGGCTGCCCGGGAAGTCCGGGCAGATCTCCCGGACCTTGTCGCAGAGGGTGACGACCCGGTCGAACCGCGAGCGGGCGAACCGGGTGAGCGGCTTCGTGCTGTTGCCGGCGATGTCGATGCCGAGGTCGCGCAGCACGCGGACCGCGTTGGGGTGGAGCGGCTTGGGCCGGCTCCCGGCGCTCCTCGCCTCGATGGCGTGACCCGATCGATGCTCGAGGAGCGCTTCGGCCATCTGTGACCGGGCGCTGTTGCCGGTGCAGAGGAACAGCACGCGAGGGCGGGGGCGACGTGCGGCTGCGGCCGGGTCCAGTGGCCGGGGCGCGAGGTGCAGTCCCGGGTGGAGCGCGAACGCCGCTGCGCCGAGCTGGTCGCGACACGTGGGCAGATCGGCGCGGTAGTAGACGTCGCGCCGGTCAGCCGAGCTGCGACGGGCCGACACGATGCCCGCGCTGCGCAGCTGCCCGAGGTGGTACGAGACCAGGTTCTGCGGCTCGCCCAGCAGCTCGGTCAGCTCGCCGACGCGCCGGTCGCTGCGGGCGAGCTCCGCGAGGAGCCGCCACCGTTGGGGATCGGCGATGAGCGGGAGGATCTCCGGCAGGGCGCCTCTGCTCGCCACGCCGGAGACAGTACATCAACGCAGATTGTTGGATCTACGGCGGGCTCGGG
>JAFBAD010000264.1 GCA_019247975.1 Acidimicrobiia bacterium | reverse complement strand
GTGCGCATCGGCGAAGCACGGTGCGCCGGCATGATCCCCGCCGCGTTCGACTACGTCCGGGCCGAGTCGGCCGACGAAGCCCTCAGCCTCATCACGCAGCACGGCGACGAGGCCAAGTTCCTCGCCGGCGGGCACTCGCTGCTGCCGCTCATGAAGCTGCGGCTCGCGCAGCCATCGGTGCTCGTCGACGTCGGCCGGCTCGACGACCTCCGAGGCGTGCGGGACGGCGGCGACCACGTGGCGATCGGCGCGCTCACCCGCCACCACGACGTCGAGCACTCGGACCTGTTGCGGGCGCAGGTGCCGATCCTCGCCCACGCGGCCGGCCAGGTCGGCGACCCGTCGGTGCGCCACCGCGGCACGATCGGCGGTTCGCTCGCGCACGCCGACCCTGCGTCCGATCTCCCTGCGGTCGTGCTCGCCCTCGGCGGCACGCTCGTCGCCCGTTCGTCGCGCGGCGAGCGGGAGATCGACGCGAAGGACTTCTTCACCGGGTTCCTCGAGTCCGCGCTCGAGCCCGACGAGCTGCTCACCGAGATCCGGGTGCCGAAGGTGCCCGGCGCCGGTTGGTCGTTCCAGAAGTTCAACCGGCGCGCGCAGGACTGGGCGATCGTCGGTGTCGCGGCGATCCGCAACAACGGCAGCTCGGGCGTCGGCCTGGTCAACATGGGTTCCACGCCGATCCTGGCGAGCGCGGTCACCGACGCGCTGGCCGGTGGCGCCAGCGCGTCGGACGCCGCTGAGCACGCGATCGACGACGCCGACCCCCAGGCCGACCTCAACGCCAGCGTCGAGTACCGGACCCACCTGGCCAAGGTGCTGGTCAGGCGGGCCCTGGAGGAGGCCGCGGGCTCCGCATGATCCCGGCCGACGTCCCGGCGCTCGTCGAGGCGCTCGCCGGTCAGGACTACCTGGCCGACGAGGGTCTGGCCACCTCCCTCTTCCTGGCGCTGCGCCTGCAGCGGCCGCTGCTGCTCGAGGGCGAAGCCGGCGTCGGCAAGACGGAGGCCGCGAAGGCGGTCAGCCGGCTGCTCGGCGGCGAGCTCATCCGCCTGCAGTGCTACGAGGGAATCGACGTCGCGCAGGCGGTCTACGAGTGGGACCACGCCCGCCAGCTCCTGCACCTGCGGGCGGCGGAGGGCGCGGGGCAGGACATGGCCGAGATCGAGGACGGCCTCTACGACGAGCGCTTCCTCGTCCGCCGGCCCCTGCTCCGGGCGATCGGCCACACCGGCGACGGCCCGCCGCCGGTGCTCCTGATCGACGAGATCGACCGGGCCGACGACGAGTTCGAGGCGTTCCTCCTCGAGATCCTCTCGGACTGGTCGGTCACCGTGCCCGAGCTCGGCACCGTCCGCGCGACGGTGCCGCCGTTCGTCGTCATCACCTCGAACCGCACGCGCGACGTGCACGACGCGCTCAAGCGCCGCTGCCTGTACCACTGGGTCGAGCACCCGACGTTCGAGCGTGAGGTCGCGATCGTCGAGCTGAAGGTCCCGGAGGCCGCCGGCGCGCTGGCTGCGCAGGTCGCCGCCGCGGTCGAGGGCGTGCGCGAGCTGCGCCTCTACAAGCCGCCCGGCGTCGCCGAGACGATCGACTGGGTGCGTGCGCTCACGACGCTCGGACGGGTCGAGCTCGACGACGCGTCCGTCGACGCCACGCTGGGCTCGGTCGTCAAGTACCGGGAGGACGCGGAGCGGCTCCGCGCCTTCGGCATCGACCAGCTCGTCGAGGCGGCTCGTGCCCGCGCCGGCTGAGACACCGGTCGCGTTCGCACGACTGCTGCGCCGCCGCGGGCTCGACGTGCCGGGTTCGGCCGTCGTGTCCTTCGCCGAGGCGCTCGCTCTGCTCGACGTCGGCCGTCCCGACGCGGCCTACTGGGCCGGCCGGGCGACGCTCGTCCACCGGGTCGAGGACATCGTGGTCTACGACCGGGCGTTCACCGACTTCTGGCGCGGTCGGGCCGCGCCGTCGCCTCCACCGGCCGAGCAGGTCCCGGTCACGCTGCTGACCGACGACGGCGACGATCCCGACGACGACGTGGCCGCGTCCGAGACGACCGACGACGTGGTGCGCGAGCTCCGCTTCAGCCGGGTCGAGCGCCTGGCCGAGAAGGACTTCGCGACGTGCACCGCGACGGAGCGGTCCGAGCTCTACGAGGCGATCGCGATGCTGCGGGTCAGCGGGCCGACCCGTCGATCGCAGCGGCTCGAGCCGGCGCACGCCGCGCACGGCCGTCTCGACCTGCGCCGGACGGTGCACGACGCGAAGCACACCGGCGGCGAGACGCTGCGGCTGCGCACCCGGCGTCCTCGCCGTCGAGCGCGGCGACTCGTGCTGCTCCTCGACGTGAGCGGGAGCATGGATCCCTACGCACGCGCCCTCATCCGCTTCGCGCACGCGGCGGTGCTGGCTCGGCGCCACGTCGAGGTCTTCACGCTGGGCACGCGGCTCACCCGCGTCACCCGGCAGCTGCGCGGCCCCGACCCGGACGCGGCCGTGGCCGCGGCGGCCGCCGAGGTGGCGGACTGGTCGGGCGGTACCCGTCTCGGCGACGTGCTCGGGGACTTCAACGACCGCTGGGGGGTGGCCGGCCTGGCCCGCGGCGCGGTCGTGGTGATCCTCTCGGACGGCTGGGACCGCGGTGAGCCCGAGCGGCTGGCCGAGGAGATGGAGCGGCTCCACCGCGTCACCCACTCGACCGTGTGGGTCAACCCGCTCAAGGCGGCGCCGGGGTACCAGCCGCTGGCCCGAGGCATGGCCGCCGCGCTCCCCCACGTCGATCGCTTCGTCGCCGGGCACTCGCTGACCGCGCTGGCCGAACTCGCCGCCCTGGTCGCGAGCGATCCAGGCGCACGGCACACTGGGGCACCGTGAAGGACATCGCGACGGATGTCGACCGGTGGCTCGACGCCGGGCAGCGGGTGGCGCTCGCTCGGGTCGTGAACCTCGAGGGCTCCGGTCCGCGCGATCCCGGTGCAGCCATGGCCGTCAACGAAGCCGGCGAGGTGACCGGTTCGGTGTCGGGCGGTTGCGTCGAGGGCGCGGTGGTCGGCGAAGCGCTCGAGGTCCTCGGCGACGGCGGCGCGCCGCGCCTCGTCACGTTCGGCTACAGCGACGACGAGGCGTTCGCGGTCGGGCTGACCTGCGGCGGCACGATCCACCTGCTCATCGAGCCGCTCGCGTGGGACACCGGTGTGCGCTGGTCGACGGTCCGCGACCTGCTGCGAGCCGAGGAGCCGCTCACGCTGGTCAGCGTGATGGAAGGTCCCAACGCCGGCGCCCGGTTGCTCGTCCGGCCGGACAGCACCGTCGAGGGCACCCTCGGTGATCCGGACCTCGATCGGGTGGTCACGCGCGACGCGCTGGCCGAGCTCGCGGCCGGCCGCACGCTCGTCCGCCACTACGGCGCGTGCGGGCAGGCGAACGAGGAGACGGTCGCGGTCTTCATCGAGTCGTTCGCGCGGCCGCCTCGCATGATCATCTTCGGCGCGGTCGACTTCACCGCGTCGCTCGCCCGCGCCGCGAAGCTCCTCGGCTACCGCGTGACCGTCTGCGACGCACGCGAGGTGTTCGCCACCCGCGCCCGCTTCCCGATGGCCGACGAGCTCGAGGTCGACTGGCCCGACCGCATCCTCGCCCGACTCGGGCCCGACCTCGGCCCGGAGGACGCGGTCTGCGTCCTCACGCACGACCCGAAGTTCGATGTGCCGGCGATCATCGGCGCGCTCGCGTCACAGGTCGGGTACCTCGGCGTGATGGGCAGCCGGCGCACCCACGAGAAGCGCATGCAGCGACTGGCCGAGGAAGGCGTCACCGACCCGGCGCAGCTGGCCCGGATCATGGCGCCCATCGGCCTCGACATCGGCGCCCGCTCCCCCGAGGAGACCGCCGTTGCGGTGTGCGCCGAGATCATCGCCCTCCGCACGGGCCATCCGGCCCTCTCCCTGCGCGACGCCGACGGCCCGATCCACCGCGATCCGGTCGCCCGCTGATCCCGCTCCACGCGTACCGCCCCCGGAAGGAACCTCATGGAACTGAGCAACGAGTTCACCGTCTCGGCCCCGATCGACGAGGCGTTCGCGGTCCTGACCGACATCGAACGGATCGCACCCTGCCTGCCCGGCGCGCAGCTGACCGAGGTCGAGGGCGAGGAGTACCGGGGCACGGTCAAGATCAAGGTGGGCCCGATCACCGCGTCGTTCAAGGGGACCGCGTCCCTGGTCGAGCGGGACGAAGCCGCGCACCGCGCGGTGCTGAAGGCCCAGGGCCGCGACACCGGCGGGAAGGGCAACGCCAACGCCACGATCACCGCGCAGCTCGAGCCGGCCGGCGACGGCACGCACGTGAAGATCGACACCGACCTGAACATCACCGGCCGGGTCGCGCAGTTCGGTCGGGGTGCGCTCGCCGACGTGAGCCAGAAGCTGATCGGGCAGTTCGCGGACAGTCTCGAGTCCGACGTGCTCGCCGGCGACGGGTCGAGCGCGCCGGCCGCGGCCGCCACGGCTCCTCCAGCCGCCGCGCCCGAGCCGGCGCCGACATCGGCGCCGACAGCTGCGCAGGTCGCGTCCGAGCCCGCGAGCGCCGAGGCCGCGCCCGCGCCGGATGCGCCGGTGGTGCGCAAGATCAGCGCGCCCGAGGCCGCGCCTGTCGACCTCCTCGACACCGCCGGCGCGCCGCTGGCCAAGCGGCTCGTCCCCGCTCTGCTCGCGGCGCTGGGTCTGTTCGTCCTCCTCCGCCGGCGGAAGCGCCGGCGCCGGTCCTGACCGAAGCCCTCGTCGCCGCGTCGGCCGATCCTGCGCGCGTCCGCGCCGGGTTCGACCGGCTCGGCAACGACCGGCCGGAGGCGGTCGATCGCCTCGCCGAGGATCATCGCCTCGCTGCGGCGGTGACGGCGGTGCTCGCGTCGTGCCCGCTGCTGACCCCGGCGCTGTTCGGCGACGAGCGGGCGCTCGACCACCTCGCCGACCTCGACCACGCGGTGCCGGTCGACGGCGACAGCATCGAAGCGCTGGCCGCGTGGAAGCAGCGTGAGCTCCTGCGCGTGGCGGCACGCGACCTGTTGGGTGAAGCCGATTTCGAGACGACCGTCGCCTCGATCAGCGCCGTCGCGAGCGCGGTGCTCGCCACGACCCTGGCGCTCGCCGACGCCGAGGACCTCGCCGTGATCGCCATGGGCAAGCTCGGCGCGTCCGAGCTCAACTACGCGTCGGACGTCGACCTCGTGCTGGTCGGCGGTGACGGCGGTCCCGACGAGATCCGGGCGGCACGACGGTTCCTCGCGCTGGCGGGCCGGGTCTGGGCGGTCGACACCGCGCTGCGACCCGAGGGCCGTGACGGCGCGCTGGTGCGCACGGTCGACGGCTACGCGTCGCACTGGGCGCGCTGGGCGGAGCCGTGGGAGGTGCAGGCGCTGCTCAAGGCCCGACCCGTGGCTGGTGACCCTGCGCTCGGTGCCGCGTATGCGGAGGCGGTGGGGCAGCGGCTGTGGTCGGAGCCGTGGTCAGCCACCGACCTGCGCGCGGTCAGGCTGATGAAGGACCGGACCGAGACGGCGGTCGCGACCCACGGGCAGCCGCCCGAGCTCAAGCGCGGTCGTGGGGGCATCCGCGACATCGAGTTCGCCGCGCAGCTGCTCCAGCTCGTGCACGGCCGCCACGACCGGGCGCTGCGGGTGCGGGCCACCGTGCCGGCCCTCGCGGTGCTGGCCGACGGCGGCTACATCGACGCGGCCGACGCGGGCTGGCTGCGGACCGGCTACCGGTTCCTGCGACGCGTCGAGCACGCGCTGCAGCTCGACGGGAGTGGGCCCACGCCCGCGGTGCCGCCAGACGACCCGTCGCGGACACGGCTGGCCCGCACGATCGGCTTCCGCGACCAGCCCAGCAGCACCGCGGTCGACGCCTTCGATCGCGAGCTCGGTGCATGCCGCGCCGCCGTGCGAGCCATCCACGAGCGGCTGTACTTCCGACCGCTGCTCGAGGCGTTCGGCGGGGTCGACGGGCCGCTCACCGCGGACGCCGGGGCCGAGCGGCTCTCGGCCTTCGGCTTCTCCGACGGCGAGCGCACCCGGCGAGCGGTCGTCGAGCTGACCCACGGCCTCAGTCGCTCGTCGAAGCTCATGCTCCAGCTGCTGCCACTCGTGCTCGACTGGCTCTCGACCACGCCCGATCCCGATGCTGGCCTGCTCGGTCTGCGCCAGCTGGCGAGCGGTCCCACCGAGGCGCTCGCGGTGGCCGCTGCGTTCCGGGAGTCACCCGAGACCGCCCGGCGCGTCGCGGTGGTCCTCGGCACGAGCCGCAAGCTGGCCGGGCAGCTCATCCGCAACCCCGATCTGATCGAGGCGGTGGGCGGCGGTGACGCGTTCGTGCGGCGCGATCTCGACGAGCTCGTCGAAGCGGCGCGCGCTGCGGTCGACCTGCGCTCGGGCACGGGCGCGCGCCGTCGCGCGCTCCGCCGGTTCACCGATCGCGAGGGCCTGCGCATCGGCGCGTACGACGTGCTCGGTCTGGTCGACAGCCCTGATGTCGGACCGGTCCTCACCGACCTCGCGACGTCGGCCCTCACCGTGGCGGTCGACCTGGCCCGGCCCGAGGTGCCCTTCGCCGTGCTCGCGCTCGGCCGGCTCGGTGGTCGCGAGCTCGCGTACGCGAGCGATCTCGATCTCGTGTTCGTGCACGGCGGCGACGGCCCTGCTGACCAGGCCGAGGCGGAGCGGGCCGCGACCGAGGTCCACCGCTTCCTCACCGGCGAGACGCCGGCCTCGCTCGTCTACGACGTCGATCTCGATCTACGTCCCGAGGGGCGCAACGGCCCGATCGTTCGCTCGGTCGAGGGGTACCGCGCCTACTTCGCGCGCTGGGCGCAGATGTGGGAGCGCCAGGCGATGGTCCGAGCCCGACCCGTCGCCGGTTCGCTCGCACTGGGCCAGCGGTTGCTCGACGAGCTCGAGCCCTACGTGTGGGCGCCGCTGACCGACGACGACCGCCGGGCCATCCGCCGGATGAAGGCCCGCGTCGAAGCCGAGCGGATCCCGCCCGGCGAGGACCCGGCGTTCCACCTCAAGCTCGGACCGGGCGGGCTGGCCGACGTCGAGTTCTGCGCTCAGCTGCTCCAGCTCGAGCACGGGATCCGCACCACCGGCACGATCGCCACGCTCGAGGCGCTGCGGGCCGCTGACGTGCTCGACGACGAGGAAGCCGACACCCTCGTCGCCGCGCACCGCTTCTGCGACCGCACCCGGAACCGGTGGTTCCTGGTCAGGGGCGCCCAGGCCGACGCGCTCCCGACCGGCGACGACCTCGGCCGACTCGCCCACTCCCTCGGCACCACCGGCCCCGCCCTCCGCGACACCTACCGCCGCCTTACGCGCCGGGCCCGGAAGGTCGTCGAGTCGAGGTTCTACGCCCGCGGACAACCCGAAATTGGCCCGGTTGGTAGCGGATAGCGCTTCCAACCGGGCCAATTTCGGGGTTGGGGGTGCGTCAGCTCGGACGCTTGTGGTTGACGATCCGGTCGGCGAGCTGGGGGAGGCGGGCCTTGAGCCGGGCGGCGCGGGTGGCGTCGAGCTTGCCGCTGGCCACCGCCTGGTCGATGCGCTGGGTCCCCCGGGCGACGAGCGCGTCGGTGACGGTCTTCGGGTCGACGTGGTGGGCCTGCGCCACCTCGGCGATCGATTGGCCGTCCTTCAGCTGCGCGACGAGATCGGTGACCGGGACGTGGATGGTGTCGGCCACCAGCTGCACGACCTCCCGCCGGTTCAGGCGGTGGCCCTGCCGGTGGGTCTTGACCTCGGCCTTCACGCCGGCGGTGACTGCGTCGGCCTGGGCCTGGGTCAGCGTGCCCTTGGCGACGAGGCCGTCGAGCACGTCGCTCAGCACACCCCGGGCCCGGTGGGCGGCCTTGCTCGTGGACGGGGCGGGCGTGGTGGTTGCGGTGTGCTCCTGTGCGCCGGCCGACGACAGCGGGTTCAACGCCGCTACCGCGAGGCCGCCGCCGGCGAGGGTCGCCGCCGCGACCGTCGATGCGATCAGCTTCCTGGTGAACATGGGTGCTCCTCGATGGTGGTCGGGTTCCCTCTGCATCGAAGGATGCGACCGACCTGTGATGAACGTGTGAGCGCCCTCAGGTCCCCGTCGAGATCACCTCGATCGCCCGGTCGAGCTCGGCCTCGGTGTTGTAGTAGTGCACCGACGCGCGGACGACCCCGCTCGCCAGCCCTCGGGGGATGAGGTCCAGGTGCGATTCCGCCCCGGGTGACACCCAGACGTTGACGCCGGCCGCGCTGAGCTGGTCGGCGAGCGTCGCGGCCTCGACGCCCTCCCGGGTGAAGGTGACGATGCCGCAGCGCGGCCCGCTCTTGTCGTGCACACGAACCCCGGCGACGTCGGCCAGGCGGATGCGCAGCTGCTCGGCCAGCGCGACCACCCGCTCCTCCACCGCGTCGATCCCCCACCCGAGCAGGTGGTCGACCGCCGCGCCCAGGCCGAGGTGACCGGCCACGCTGCGCTCCCACGTCTCGAAGCGACGGGCGTCGGCGTGGAAGCGGTAGCTGAACGGGCCGGTCCACTCGGCCGCCCGCAGGTCGACCACCGGCGGGACGAGCTGCTCGACGATGCTCGACCGCACGTAGAGGAAACCGGTGCCGCGCGGGCCGCGGAGGAACTTGCGGCCGGTCGCCGCGAGCAGATCGCAACCGATCTCGTCGACGTCGACCCGCAGCTGCCCGACCGACTGGCACGCGTCGAGGAGGTAGGGGACGCCGGCGGACCGGCACCGACGGCCGATCTCGGCAACCGGCGTGACCGCACCGTTGGAGGTCGCTACGTGGGTGACGGCGACGAGGCCGACGTCACCCCGCTCGAGCTCTGCGTCGAGCGCACCGAGGTCGACCGCTCCGCGCTCGTCGTCGGGGAGCAGCACGGCCTCCGCTCCGGTGCGGGCCACGACCTGCCCGATCGACATCGCGTTGCTGGCGTACTCGGCGCTCGTCGTGAGGATGCGCTGGCCCGGCGCGAGCGGCACCGCGTGGAACCCCGAGTGCCACGCGCGCGTCGCGCTGTCAACGAACGCGATCTCGTCGGATCGGGCGCCGATGAGCCGGGCGATCGACTCGTAGGTGGCGGCGAGGCGATCGGCCGCCTCGTCTGCGGCGTCGTAGCCACCGATGGCCGCCTCACGGTCGATGTGCGCGTGCAGCGCGTCGACGACCGGCTGCGGCATCAGCGCCGCGCCCGCGTTGTTCAGGTGCACGACCTCGCGGCAGCCCGGCGTGAGCGACCGGGCCCGCTCGACGTCGATCGTCACCCGTCCAGCTCGGCCAGGAGCTTCTTCGGGGCAACGGCCCGGTACGCGTCGGTGACGATGCCGCGGA
>JAFBAD010000337.1 GCA_019247975.1 Acidimicrobiia bacterium | reverse complement strand
GCCGCGCCAGATCGAAGCCGCGATCGACCGAGCAGGGAGGGGTCGAAAGGGGATCGCTGCGCTGCGACAAGCGATGAAGGCGTGGACCGATCCGATCAAGCCAGGCAGCGCAGCGGAGGCTCGACTGATCCGCCAGCTCGGATCGTGGGGCTTCACGGAACCGGCACGCCAGCATGTCGTGCGGGATCGCAACGGCGTGCCGTTCGCCCGGCTCGATCTCGCGTGGCCGGCCCGGCTGATCGGCCTGGAGTACGACGGCGTGAAGTTCCACAACCCGCGCCACATCGAGCGCGACGAGGCGCGGCAGTCCGGCCTCGAGCACCTCGGGTGGAAGGTCGCTCACGCAGACCGCTTCGACCTGCGCGCCGGTGATCGACGCCTGCGCGACGAGCTCGGAGCGCTTCTCCGGCGCGCTGCTTGAGGTTGGCGCGCTTCTGCCCGCCCTGACCGGCACGAGCGCGCCACCTCGGGGGTTAGACGGGGAGGCCGGTTCGGAGCTTGTAGGCGGGGTCGTTGAGGAGCTGGCCGATCAGGGTGGTGATCGGGGTGGCGGCGGCGAGGGGGAACTCGGTCTTCGTCGGCACCCGGTCGAGGAGGCCTCGGTACAGCAGGATCGTGTCGATCTCGGGGCCCCGCACGCGCTTGTACTCGTTCGACTCGGAGAAGCCGGTCATCACCGCGCCGCGGGTCTTCTTGCCGGCGTCGAGCTGGCTCGTCCAGTAGCTCACGCCACCGGGGTCGCCGGAGCGGCCGAGAACGTTCTGGTACACGGTCGTCACGAAGTCGTGGTTCGACAGCGTTCCGTACCGGGCCTGGAACTCGCCCGACGACGCGAACGCCTGCGACACGGTGTTGAGCGACGTGCCCGCCGCCAGCTTGCTCCGCCAGTAGTCGAGGCCCGACTGGTCCGGCGATCGCAGGAAGTACGCGAAGTACAGCCGGGCCACCGGGCCGTAGGTGTCGCCGAACGTCTTGCCCCGCATCAACCGCAGGATGAGGTCGGCCTCGCTCGACGGTGTCGCCGCCAGCTCGGCGGACGTCGGTGCGCGATCGATGAAGTCGCGGTACTGCGCACGGATGAACGCCGACATCGAGCTGAACGGCGCCCATGCGCTCCCTGTCGCCGCGACCAACGGAGCCGACGTTGCGTCCGCACCGGCGCCGACCGCGTTCACCGCATGCACGCTGTAGGTGTACGTCTGACCCGGGACCAGCCCGTAGATGACCGCGTACGTCTTGTCGCCGGGCACGACCCGGGTCAGGTCGCCCGGCTCGATCGTGATGTCGTACTCGAGGATCGGTGAGCCACCGTTCGCGGGCGGCACCCAGCCGAGCAGCGCGCCACTGGGCGACGATGCGGCGGTCAGCCCCGACGGCACGCCGGGCACGGTCGGGATCGGCAGTGTCGGGGCCTCGACCCGTCGCAGCTTCGCCCGGTTCTCGTCGACCAGCAGCAGCCGGTCGGCCGACACCGCCAGGCCCGACACGTACTCGAAGCGGGCGAGCGACGACGGGCCGCCGTCACCGCTGTCGGCGTAGTCGTTGATCGCACCGACCCAGGTGCTGACCGTGCCGTTGGTGCCCACCGCACGGATCGCGCCGGCCGTCTGCACGAAGAGCGTCCCGTCGTTCCACGCGATGCCGCGCACGAACGGCATCGACGTGCTCGTCGCGCGCATCCCGTCGGGGTCGATCGACGAGCCGCCGTCGCCGGCGAAGGTGGTGATCGTGCCCCCGGGCGTCAGCTTGCGGACGCGGTTGTTGGCGTAGTCAGCGATGTAGAGGTTGCCGGCGTCGTCGGTCGCGAGGCCGCCCGGCTCGTCGAGCTTCGCCGAGGTCCCGGGCCCGCCGTCACCACCGAACCCGACGGTCCCGGTACCGGCCACCGTCGGGACCGACGTCGCCGACACCACCTTGCGGACCCGCCCGTGGCCCTCGTCGACCACGTACAGCGTGCCGTCGGGCGCGAACGCGAGCGCGCCCGGCGTCAGACCCGACACCGTGGTGACCGAGGTGATCATGCCGCCGGACACCTTGCGGATGCGGTTCGTGAGCTGGTCGGAGATGTACAGGTCCCCGGTGATCGGGCTGACCGCCACGCCCGCGGCGTCGATCGCCTGCGCGGTCGCCGGTGCGGGCTCGACCGGTGGGTTGGTCGGCGGAACACCACCGCCGGCCACGGTCGTCTTCGTGCCGTCGGCCGCCACCCGGACAACGGTGCTCGAGCCGCGATCGCTCACGTACGCGCCGCCCGACGGGCCGGCCGCGACCGCCCACGGGTAGCCGCTGGAGAAGGTGGCGACGGTCGAGATGGTCGGGGTCGGGGTCACGTAATCGCTCGCCGCCGACGGGGGGCTGAGGCCGAGGTTGTTCTCCGCCTGCACCGTGAACGTGGTCGCGACCCCGTCGGCCAAGCCGCTCACGGCGACGCTGGTCGCGCCCGGCCCGGTCGATGCGGTCACGCCGCTCGGCGATGCGGTGACGACGTAGCCGAGGATCGCCGAGCCCCCGTTGTACGCCGGTGCCGACCACGAGACGGTGGCCGAACCGGTGCCCGGGACCGCAGTGACCTGCACCGGCGCGAAGGGCGTCGAGCGGGAGCCGGTCGCATCGAGGAACGCGTTGTTCGCCGTGTTCCAGTTGTTGCGGAGGTAGGTGCCGACGGCCGGGTTGGTCGAGAAGTAGTCGTCGTGGTTGCAGTCGTAGAGGTTCTCGTGGCTCGGCGGGCACACCTGCCGCATCGGCGGGGTGGACGGGCCGTCCCGGTAGCACATGATGTCGGCGTCGTCGGTGCAGTGGCCGTACTGCGTGGCGTTCGGTGCGCGCTGCTGCACCGCGCCGAGCGTGTGCATCACCTCGTGCGCGGCGATCGTGTCGACCCAGCAGCTCTGCACCGCCGACACGGACGCGAACATCGCCCGCACGACCGAGCTGCCGTTGTTGTAGTTCGACGCGTCCGGACGCTCGTCGGGCACCGACTCGCCGAGGCCGCAGTAGTTCCCCATCTCGGCGGCGACGAGGTACTTGCGGTTGGACGCGGTGTACCCCTTGGCGACGAGCGCGTCGACCATCGCTGCGAAGGTGTCGACCGAGTTCGGCACGACGACGTTCAGGACGGTCGGCCGGCACGAGTCGTCGGTGGCCCAGCGCACCCGGCGCACGCCGCCGGTCTCCTCGGCGGAGCGCACCATGATCTCGTCGATCGTGGCCGCCCAGTCGACCATCTTCGGCTTCATCGTCGCGAACCGGTCCACCTGGTTCGACCGACGTACGTACATGAGCTGGATGCGGTTGCCGGACGACCCGTCGCCGATGCAGGCGAGCGACGCCGAGCTGCGGCTCGTGCCCGCGACGCCACTCTCGCCGAGCAGCGGCTTGACACCGATCAGGTCGTGGTCGTCGCCGTGGGTGCACCGGGGCCCGCCGGCCGACGGCAGCTCGTAGGTCGCTCCTGCGCAGCGGGTGCCGGCCTTCGCCCGACGCAACCCCTGCGCGAACGCGCGCGCATCGTCGCCCCGGCTGGGCCCGGCCGCCTCCTCCTCGTCCTCGTGCGCCGCATGGGCGGCGAGGGCCTCGAGCCCGGTCGGCGCGGAGGCCACCGTGGTGGCGCCGTGACCACCGGCGTGGGCGTGGGCGGGCCCGAGGCCGTCGGCCGTCGCCGCGACCGACGGATCGGAGGCGGCCCCGGTGCCCCCCGTGCGCACCGGGACCGTCCCGCTCCCCGCCAAGGTGGCCGCGCACAGCAGCAGGACCGCGACGACGCCCACCGTCCGCCCACGTGCCGCCGATGTCATGTCCGCCGTCCTCCGGGCTCGTCCGCCGAGACCGAGGGACAACTTAGCGTGGTGTTACAGCCACGCAGGGTGCAGGTCCGTCAGGCCAGGCCCGACCCAACCCGATTCAGTCGGCCCGGGCGGCCAACCACTCCAGCTCGAGCTCCTCGCGGCGCTCGGCCCACTCCTCGGAGGTGATGGCGTAGCGGACGTGGTCCTCCCACGCACCGTTGATCTCGAGGTAGCGCAGGGCGACGCCCTCTTCACGGATCGCCAGCTTCTCGACCACCCGACGGCTCGCCTTGTTGCGGGGGATGATCGCGATCTGCACGCGGTGCAGGTGCAGGTCCTCGAAGGCGAAGCGGGAGAGCACGACGAGGGCCTCGGGCACGTAGCCCTGCCCGGCCCGCGCCTCGTCCATCCAGTAGCCGACGTAGGAGCTCTGGAACGGCCCCCGCTGCACGGCCGACAGGTTGATCTCGCCGCAGAAGTCCCCGCCGACGAAGATGCCGAACCCGTAACCGGTGCCGAGCTGGCGTTCGCGCTGGCGGGCGCTGCAGCGCACCGCGAAGGCGTCGCGGTCGCGTGACGGGTCGGGTTGGCCGACGATCCGCTGCGGCTCCCAGCGGGTCAGCCACTCGCCGCAGCGCAGGCGGACCTCCCGCCAGGCCGGGAAGTCCGAGACCACGAGCGGGCGCAACATCACCCGACGGCCGAACAGCGTCGTCACCTCCACCAGCGGGCCACCTCCTTCGACAGCACGGTCACGAGGCGGCCCGGACCGCGTCGAGCGCGTCCGGGTCCTCGATCGACGAGAGGTCACCGGGATCGGTCCCGGTGACTGCGGCGCGGATCGCGCGCCGAACGACCTTCGAGCTCCGCGTCTTCGGCAGCGCAGTGGTGAAGCGCACCGCGCTCGGCTTGAACGAACGACCGAGCTGCGCGGCGACCAGATCGGTCAGCTCGGCCCGCAGCGCGTCCGACGGCTCGGTGCCGGGGACGAGCACGACGAGCGCCCAGAGCGCCTCGCCCTTGACGTCGTCGGGCACGCCGATCGCCGCCGCCTCGACCACCGCCGGGTGCGACACCAGCGCGGATTCGACCTCGGCTGGGCCGAGCCGCTTGCCCGCGACCTTGATCGTGTCGTCGCTCCGCCCGTGCAGGTACCAGCGGCCGTCCTCGATCGACGCCCAGTCGCCGTGGACCCACACGTCCGGCCATCGACTCCAGTACGTCTCGAGGTACCGATCGGATGCCTTCCAGAGACCACGGGTCATGCCGGGCCAGGGCTTGGTGCACACGAGCTCGCCGACCTGCTCACGCACCGGGTGGCCCTGCTCGTCGAACACGTCGACGGCCATGCCCAGGGCGGGACCGCCGAGGGTCATCGGCGTGAGCTCCTGCACCGGGTGCGGCGACAGGAAGCAGGCGCCCACCTCGGTGCCCCCCGAGATGTTGATGACCGGGCAGCGGCCACCGCCGACCACCTGGAAGTACCAGTACCAGGGGTCCTCGTTCCACGGCTCGCCGGTCGAGCCGAGGATGCGCAGGCGGTGGAGGTCGTGGCGACCCACCGCGTCTGCGCCATGGGACATGAGCGCGCGGATCAGCGTCGGCGAGATGCCGAGCACGGTGACCTGGTGTCGCTCGAC
>JAFBAD010000196.1 GCA_019247975.1 Acidimicrobiia bacterium | reverse complement strand
TCTCTGTCTTTGGTCGACCAGCCGTCGCTGACTGGGGTGACGACTGGACTGGAACGCCACCGGCTCAAGGCAGTGGCGGGTCGAGTACTGAGCACCTCTTCAACCCGCGGCTCGGGGGGTGCTTGTTCGGGATCGGTGCTCGACCGGTGAACCCCGACGACGTGCCGTCGGCGGGTGTCTGCCACCGGCCATCGCGCCCGGCGACCGATCAGCCTCCGGCGCAGCAGGCGCCCATCGACATCGCGCTCGATGTCGCCTTCGGGTTGCCCTGGCCGAACCCGGTGCCGCACACCGCGCCGGCGTGGCGATCCGGCAGCTCGCTGACCGGCATCCCGACGTGGTTGTGGGTCGACGGCGTCGACGCGATCTCGGGGCAGTCGAGCGGGGCCGGGGTGGTCGTCCAGGTCACGGCCCGGCCCGTCGCCACGACCTGGGATCTCCGCGAAGGCCGAGTCCGCTGCGACGGCCTGGGCACGCCCTACGAACGCGGTGGCTCGAGCGACTGCACCTACACGTTCACGAACACCTCCGACCACGAGCGGGGTGGTCGGTTCCACGCCTCGGTGCTGGTGACGTGGCAGGTCACGTGGACCGCGTCCAACGGTGACGGCGGCACGTTCGGTCGAGCGGTCACGGGGGCACCGTTCACCATCGACGTCGACGAGGCGCAGGCCGTCACCAACTGACCTCGCTCGTGGGTAGGTTCCCGCGATGTCCGGAGGCGGCGTTGCGGTGGTGTGGTTCCGGCGTGACCTGCGCCTGTCGGACAACCCCGCGCTCCTCGAGGCGGTGCGCGCCGCCGACGAGGTGGTGCCGCTGTTCGTCCTCGACGAGCGGTTGCGCAAGCCGTCCGGACCCAACCGGCTCGCGTTCCTCGCCGGCTGCCTGCGGGAGCTGCACGACGCGACCGACGGCCACCTCGTCATCCGCAAGGGGGCGCCGGCGACGAAGGTCCGGGCGCTCGCTCGCGAGGTCGAGGCCACCGCCGTCTACTGCGCCGAGGACTTCGGACCGTACGGATCGAAGCGGGACGAGGAGGTCGCCGAGGCGCTCGAGCAGGACGGCTGTGAGCTGCGGCGCGTCGGCTCGCCGTACGCGGTGCCCCCCGGCGAGGTGCTGAACAAGAGCGGCGACAACTTCAAGGTCTTCACGCCCTACTCGCGAGCATGGCGCGCCCACGGCTGGGAGGCGCCGAGCGACAAGCCTCGCTCGATCACCTGGGCGAGCGGCGTTGCGTCGGACGACCTCCCCGCGGCACCCGAGACCGACGCCGACCTCCCGGCTCCGGGTGAGCAGGCCGGGCACCGGCGGCTCGACGCGTTCCTCGACGGCCACATCCAGGACTACGCGGAGGAGCGCAACCGTCCCGGCGAGGACGGCACCTCGCGGCTGTCGCCGTACCTGAAGTGGGGATGCCTGCACCCGCGCCAGCTCCTCGACCGGCTCGGTAAGAGCAAGGGCGAGCAGACCTTCATGACCGAGCTGTGCTGGCGCGACTTCTACGCCGACGTCCTCTTCCACCGGCCGGACTCGGCTCGCCGTGCGTTCAACCCGGCGATGCGCAAGATGAAGATCGACTCCGGCAAGCGGGCCGACGAGCGCTTCACCAAATGGTGCGACGGCAGGACCGGCTTCCCGATCGTCGACGCCGGGATGCGCCAGCTCCGGGCCGAGGGCTGGATGCACAACCGGGTGCGGATGATCGTGGCCAGCTTCCTGGTGAAGGACCTCCACGTCGACTGGACCCGGGGCGCGGCGTGGTTCATGCACAACCTGGTCGACGGCGACCTCGCCTCCAACCAGCACGGCTGGCAGTGGACGGCCGGCACCGGCACCGATCCCGCGCCCTACTTCCGGGTGTTCAACCCGGTGAGCCAATCCAAGAAGTTCGACCCCGACGGCCGATACATACGTCGATGGGTGCCGGAGCTGGCGAAGATCGAGGGCGCAGCCATCCACGAGCCGTGGACGGCCGCCCAGGACCTGTTCGGCGGGCCGGACGGCTATCCCGACCCGATCGTCGACCACGCGGCCGAGCGGGAGGAAGCCCTGCGTCGCTACGGCCAGCTGCGGAGCTGACCATCACGGGCCCCGTTGGCACTCGGTATCATCGAGTGCCAACGCACCCCGGAACCCGGACCTGAACCAGTGCTCGACCAACGCAAGGCCTCGATCCTCCGGGCCGTCGTGGAGGAGTACATCGACAGCGCCCAACCAGTCGGCTCCGGCCACGTCGCGGCCGCGCCCGGCGTCGAGGTCTCGCCGGCGACCGTGCGCAACGAGATGGTCCTGCTGGAGCAGGAGGGCTACCTGATCCAGCCGCACACCAGCGCCGGCCGCATCCCCACCGACAAGGGCTACCGCTACTTCGTCGACACGCTGGTCGGTCCGGCCCCGCTCGGCCAGGACGCCGCGCAGCAGGTGCGGTCGTTCTTCAACAAGGCGCACGGCGAGATCGAGCAGATGCTCTCGGACACCACCCGCCTGCTGTCGGACCTCACCGACTCGGCTGCGGTCGTGGTCGGTCCGGCGCACGAGCAGGCGCTCGTGCGCAGCGTGCAGCTGGTCGGCCTCGCGCCCCGGGTCGCGCTGCTCGTGGTGATCCTGTCGGACGGCTCGGTCGAGAAGTGCACCGTCGACCTCGATCAGGACGCGGACGAAGTGACGATCACCCGGGCCGGTGCGCACCTCGACACCCACGTGCGCGGTCGTCACCTCGACGAGCTCGCGCGGATCGGCTCCAGCGGACACGCGGAGGCGGACGCAGTGGTACGCGCCGCGATCGGCGCGGCGACTGGCGTGGGCTCGAGCGACGATCAGGTCTTCGTCGGTGGAACCGCTCGGATGGCCGGCGCCTTCGAGGCGGTCGAGACCATCCGCGAGGTGCTCGGCATCCTGGAGCAACAGTTGGTCGTGGTCACGCTGCTGCGCGACGTCCTCGACCGCGGGCTCAGCGTGGCGATCGGCTCGGAGACCGGCATGGCGCCGCTCGCCGAATGCGCGCTCGTCGTCGCCCCCTACGGGATCGAGGGTGAGCGGGCCGGCACGATCGGCGTGCTGGGCCCGACCCGCATGAACTACCCCCAGGCGCTGGCCGCGGTGGCGGTCGTCAGCAAGCGCCTCGGTCGACGGTTGAGCGAGGGCTGATGGCGACCGACTACTACGAGCTGCTCGGGGTCAGCCGCACCGCGACCGCCGACGAGATCAAGCGGGCCTACCGCCGGCTCGCTCGCGAGCTCCACCCGGACGCGAACCCCGACGACGCCACCGCCGAGGCCCGCTTCAAGGAGGTCGCCCAGGCCTACGAGGTGCTGAGCGACCCGGAGAAGCGGCGGCGCTACGACACGTTCGGCCCGGAAGGCGCCGAGGGCGGCGGCGATCCGTTCGGCTTCGGGGGCGGGGTCGGCGACATCTTCGAGGCGTTCTTCGGCGCGGCCGGCAGCCCGTTCGGGGGCGGCCGCGATCGCAGTGCACCGACGCAGGGAAGCGACCTCGAGGTCGCGGTCGACATCGACTTCGAGCAGGCGGTCTTCGGCACGCAGTCACCGGTGAGCGTGCGCACCGCGGTCCCGTGCGAGACCTGCGAGGCGACCGGCGCAGCCCCTGGGACGCACCCCGAGACGTGCTCGGAGTGCGGCGGGGCGGGCCAGGTCCGCCGGGTTCGCCAGTCGATCCTCGGTCAGATGGTCACCGCCGCGCCGTGCAGCCGCTGCGGCGGCTACGGCCAGGTGGTCGCGTCGCCGTGCCCCGACTGCCGGGGCGAGGGCCGGCGCATCGAGCAGAAGACCTACACCGTCGACATCCCTGCGGGGGTCGACACCGGCTCGACCCTTCGGCTGGGCAACCTCGGCGCGGTCGGTCCGCGCGGTGGTGGCCACGGTGACCTCTACGTCCACGTGAGGGTGCGGCCCCACGACCGGTTCCAGCGCCAGGGCAACGACCTCGTCGACGTGCTGCACCTCGCGTTCACCCAGGCGACGCTCGGCACCGTCTTCACCTACGAGACCCTCGACGGCCAGGAGGACCTGGTCATCCCCAAGGGCACCGAGTCGGGACGGGTGTTCCGGCTGCGCGGGCGCGGCGTCCCCCACGTGCAGGGCCGGGGGAGGGGAGACCTGCTCGTGCAGGTCGTCGTCGACACGCCGTCGAACCTCGACGCGGCCCAGGAGGACCTCCTCCGCCAGCTCGCCGCGCTGCGCGGCGAAGAGGTCGCGCCGGAGGACACCGGCCTGTTGAGCCGCATCCGTTCGGCCTTCCGGTAGTGGATCGCTCGGCCGGGCCGAGCGGCAGGGAGGGCCCGCACGCCTTCGTCACCGACCTCGAGCACCCGGAGCTGACGACCGAGGACGAGCACCACCTCGGTCGCGTGCTCCGGCTCCGACCCGGCGACCCGCTGACGTTGTCGGACGGGCGCGGTGCGTGGCGGGCGGCCCGGTTCGGCTCGCCACCCGAGATCGACGGCGAGGTGGTGGAGGTGCCGGCGCCCTCGCCGCCGATCACGATCGCGTTCGCGCTGGTGAAGGGTGAACGACCCGAGTGGACCGTGCAGAAGCTGACCGAGCTCGGTGTCGACGTGATCCGACCGTTCATCGCGTCGCGCTCGGTCGTGCGGTGGACCGACGAGAAGATGGAGCGGTCGACCGAGCGGTGGCGCCACATCGCGCGGGAGGCGTCGATGCAGAGCCGGCGCTGCCGCCTGCCCGAGGTGCATCCGCCGTGCACGTTCGCCGCAGTGGCCGCGCTCGACGGTGCGGCGCTCGCGGAACGTGATGGCGCGCCGCTCGACCTCGCGCATCCGGTCGTGCTCGTGGGACCGGAGGGTGGTTGGGCGGACGAGGAGCGTGCGCTCTCGCTGCCCGAGGTCCGCCTCGGGCCCCAAGTCCTGCGCGCGGAGACCGCGGCGATCGCTGCGGGCGCACTGCTCGCAGCCCAGCGGCTGGGCGGCCCCGGTCACGCTTCGTGACGCGGACACTCTGCGCGGTTGCTCGCGCGTACGGTGGCGACGTATCGTGGTCGGTCACCAGGCGATGGGGAGTGGGGAGCACAAGCACGTGGCGAACGAAACGGACACGGACGGCGAACTGGACGGCGCCGCCCAGGTCTACGGCAAGAAGGTGGGCGACCGACTTCGCGCCATCAGACGACAGAAGGGCATGTCGCTCCAGGACGCCGAGGAGGCCTCGGGCCAGGAGTTCAAGGCCTCCGTGCTCGGTGCCTACGAGCGCGGCGAGCGGGCCATCTCGGTGCCCCGCCTGCAGCGGCTCGCCCGCTTCTACAACGTCCCGGTCGACCAGCTCCTCCCTCGCGACGACGCGCCTGGCTTCCGTTCGGACAGCGACGACGGCGTGGTCGACCTCACCCGGGCCGCGCCCGAGCCGCCCCGGAAGATCACGCTCGACCTCACCCGGCTCGACGAGCTCCACGGCACCGCCGCGGAGATGCTCACCCGCTACCTCGCGATGATCCAGGTGCAGCGGCAGGACTTCAACGGCCGCATGCTCACGATCCGCCGGGACGACCTGCGGGCGATCGCCTGCATCCTCGACACCACCGTCGACGGTGCGGCCAAGCGGCTCGACGAGCTGCGCCTCTGCCTCGTCCGCTAGCCGCGGTCCTAGCGTCGAGCCCGTGACCGGGTTCGGCATCTATCTGCACGTGCCGTTCTGCCGGCGGCGGTGCGACTACTGCGACTTCGCGACGTGGACCGACCGGACCCATCTGGCCGAGCGGTACCTGCGCGCGTGTCGTCGGCAGGCCGAGCAGGCTGCGCCCGAGCTCCCGCCGGTCACGTCGGTGTTCGTGGGCGGTGGCACGCCGAGCCTGGTCGACCCGGCCTCGCTGCTCGCGGTGTTGGAGCCGCTGGCGATCGTCGACGGCGCCGAGGTCACCATCGAGTGCAACCCCGACGACGTCACCCCGGAGCTCCTGCGCGCGTACCGGGACCACGGCGTGACCCGCATCTCGATGGGGGTCCAGTCGATGGTCCCGCACGTGCTCGCGGCACTGGGACGCACGCACGACCCGGCGTCGGTGCACCGAGCGGTCGAGGCTGCGCACGCCCTCGATCTCGACCTCAACCTCGACCTCATCTACGGCGTGGCCGGGGAGTCCGAGGCCGACTGGGAGCGGACCCTCGACGAGGCGATCGGCCTCGATCCCGATCACCTGAGCGCCTACGCGCTGACCGTCGAGCCGGGCACGCCGCTCGCCGCCGACCCGGCCCGCCACCCCGACGACGACGACCAGGCCGACAAGTACCGCATCGCCGACGAACGACTCGGTGCAGCGGGGTTCGCCTGGTACGAGATCTCGAACTGGGCAAAGCCCGGACATGAGTGCCGCCACAACCTCCTCTACTGGTCGCAGGGCGAGTACCTCGGCATCGGCTGCGCAGCCCATTCCCATCGCGACGGCCGGCGGTTCTGGAACCTGCGCACGCCCGATCGCTACGTCGACGCGATCGAGCAGGGCCGTTCTCCGGAGGCGGCCGACGAGCGGCTCGACGCCGACGGCCGCCGGCTCGAAGGCCTGCAGCTCCGGCTGCGCACCATCGACGGCGTGCCGGCCGACTCGTTCGCCGACGACGACCTCGAGCTGCTCGACGGCCTCGTCGAGATCGACGCCGAGCGGGCTCGCCTTACCCGGAGCGGCCGGCTCCTCGCCAACGAGGTCGCGGTCCACCTCCGCTGATCTTGAAGCTGAGGTCGAGCAGCAACGAGGCTTCCCCGATGCGGCCACTGCTGGAGGAGTGGGATCGCGACCTGCGGAGCGGCGACCCGCTGGACTTCCCCGGGTACGCGGCGGCGCTGAAGGACGCGCCCGAGGAGTCGGTCCGGACCGGGCGCACCGAGCACCACGTGCTCGTCGAGAGCCGATTCGACGTGTTCGGCGGATCGATGGGCGTGGTGGCCGGCGAGAAGATCAGCCGGGCCTTCGACCGGGCGGTCGAGCTCGGCCTGCCGGTCGTGTGCGTGACCCGCAGCGGCGGGGCTCGCATGCAGGAGGGGATGGTCGCCCTCGTCCAGCTCGGGCGCACCGCCGCGTCCGTCGAGCGGCACCGCGCGGCCGGGTTGCTGTCGGTCGTCGTCCACTGCTCGCCGACCACCGGAGGGGTGCTGGCGTCCTACGGGTCGCTGTGCCAGCTCCGGGCGGTCGAGGACGGTGCGGTGATCGGCTTCGCCGGGCCCCGGGTGGTGCGCGAGACCACCGGCGAGCCCGTCGGCGACACATCGCACCGGGCGTCGACCGCCTTCGAGCACGGACTGGTGGACAACGTGCTCGAACCCGACGAGATCGACGCCTGGGTCGACGTCGCGCTCGGGCTGCGGGCCGAGCCGCTCGAGCCGAGGGAGCTGCCCGCGGCGCCGGCCGATGACACGGACGACGGCGATCTGTCGGCGTGGGAAGAGGTGCTGCGCGCTCGTCGCCCCGACCGACCGTCGGGCATCGACGTGGCCGCGGCGATCTGCGACTCGTGGACCGAGGTGAACGGCTCGGACCCGACCGTTCGCGCCGGGCTCGCGACGATCGACGGGCGGCGGGTCATCGTCATCGCCCACGACCGGCACACCGGCACGGGCCGGCCCCGACCGGACGGGTTCCAGCTCGCCCGGCGCGCGGTCACGCTGGCCGACGAGCTCCGCCTTCCGCTGGTGACCCTGGTCGACACGCCGGGCGCCGATCCGTCGAGCGCGTCGGAGAACGACGGCATCGCCCGGGAGATCGCCGAGCTCTACGGCGCGATGGCGAAGCTGCGCAGCCCGAGCGTGTCGGTCTGCGTGGGGGAGGGTGGCAGCGGCGGCGCGCTCGCGCTGGCGTGGGCCGACCGCCTCCTCGTGCAGCACCATGCGGTGTTCTCGGTCATCGCACCCGAGGGCGCGGCGGCCATCCTCGAGCGTGATGCGGACAAGGCGCCGGACACCGCCGGGCTGCTCGGCCTCACCAGCCGCGAGCTGCTCGACCTCGGCATCGCCGATGGGTTGGTCGACGAATCGGCCGAGGGTGTGCGCCGGGCGGTCGTCGACGCGCTCGACTCGACAGTGGTCGGCGACCGCCGTCGACGGGCGGACGCGCTGTCTGGACGCTGGCTCGAGCGGACCTAGCCCGGCGGAGGCGGGACCTCGAGCACCTGCTGGCTGAAGATGAGGTCCGGGTTGGCGGGGTCGGCCAGACGCGAGCGGTTCACGTCGACGAGCGACCGCCAGTAGGGGGCGACCTCGCGGTCGGTCGGGGCCCGTCCCCACGCTTCGGACAGCACGGAACTGGCCTTGCCCCAGAGGCTCTCGCCTGGCTGCACCGTCCAGGTGGCCGTCGCGGGAGCGGCCGCCGCGGGAGGTGCCGGCGCGGCAGGAGGCACAGGATCGGCGACCGGCACGACCCGCATGGTCGCGGTGCCGCGGTGGGCATCACCGTCGTCGACCCGCTCGATGACCACCGGATCGTCAGCGGGGAGGCGCTCGAGGACGATCCCGTCCGGCGCCGGCTCGGCCGCCGAGCTGACGGCGAGTCGGTCACCGTTCGACGAGAAGCTGCTGACCGCGAACGAGACCACGGATGCGGACAGTCCGAGCCCGGCGACGCCACCGACCAACCGGCGCACCGCCGGCGTCGTCATCAGCTCGGACAGGTGAGCGAGCCGGGCCGAGCTCGTGACCTGGGCGACCAGCCCGACCACGCTGGCCGAGACGAGGTAGCCGCAGGCTGCGATCGCTCCGAGGCGCAGGAGCGCGAACGCCGCCTCGACGCCGTCACGTGCGTCGAGCCACGCTCGGAAGCGGGAGAGGTCCGTGAGCGGCGGCGTCGACAGCGATCGCTGGCCGACCCGCACGAGCACGACGAGCGCGAGGACCCACCATCCGAGACCCAGAGCGAGGCGCGCACCGGCCCTCATCGCCGGACCGGCACCGTGAACGGCGGATGGCCGGAACGGGTCACGACCAGTTGGGGGCATCGGGCGTCCGAGCGGCGGGCCCGGATGCCGGTCGCGTCGTGCACGACCGTCGCCGCTCGCACGGTCACGGCACGGTCCGTAGCGGCCCAGCGCTCGAACACGAAGACCTCGCCGGTCGACGGACGAACGATCGCAGGCGTGGCGCGACCATCGCAGTCCCAGTCGCCGATTGCGGTGAGGTCTCCCGGCCGCCCGAGCTCGTAGGTGACGCCGCCGAGTAGGAGGTGCGCGCCGTCCACCGTGTACGGCTCCGGGCAACCGTCGCCGTCGACGTCGGCCGCCGGCCGGTTGACCGCCGTGCAGGACGGCTGGGTGACCGGGGCGGTCGACGTCGACGGTTCGGTGGTGGCAAGGGAGGACGTCGGGCTCGTCGTGGCCGTCGATGGTGGTGCGGTCGCCGGCGCGGCGGGCGCATCGCCGACCGCGTCGGCCTGGGGCTGGGTCGCCAGGAGCTGGCGCACCCCGATCAGCACGAGAACGATCCCGGTGAGCGCGGCGACGACCGAGGCCAGCCGGCGCACGCCGCGATCGTCACGACCCGACGACGGACCCGTGGGTGGTACGACCCCGCGCAGGGCCTCGGCGAAGGTCGCCGCGCTCAGCCGGGCACCGAGGCCTTCGGCCGACGCTCGATCGGCCAGCGTGAGGAGGGCGGCTCGCTCGGGTTCGGCGTGGCGCCGGCCGACCCGCCGTGCCGGCACCGGCTCGGTCAGCCCGCCGCCTCCTGCTCCGAGCAGCGACGTGAGCAGCTCGCCGAGCGCGACGACGTCGGACTCCATGGAGCGCGGGTCGCCGCGGCTCGCGCGCCCGAACCCGCACAACATCGGCTGCCCGTCCGCGGTCAGGACCACGTGATCGGGGGTGAGCCTCGTGTGCGCGATCTCGAGCTCGTGCATGCGGGAGACGGTCTCGGCCAGCGCCGTCATCAAACGGGCCGCTGGGGCGACCGGCAGGGTGCCGATCGTCGCCATCGTGTGGTGGCCCGCCCAGGCCGTGCGCAGCTCCGCACCGTCGTCGTCGGCGTCGAAGCTGACGAGCGTGACGACCCCGGGCCCGCGCACGGCGTCGAGCACCTCGGCTTCGTGGGCGAGTCGAGCGGACGGGTGGGCGGCATCGGCGCGCTTGAGGACCGTCGGTTCACGGCCCACCGCCGACTCGACCTCGACTCCCATTGGCCCGGACTCTACTCAAAACAACTGAAACAACATCAAACGCAGTCAAGGTCGTCGGAGCTCTGCGCTGGCTTCGGCCCGGACCCGGACGTCGTCCGGTGCGCCGGGCACCGCCTTGGCGAAGAGGTAGGGCACGTCGGTGGAGAGGACCACCTCCACGGCGTCGCCAGAGGCTCGCAGCGAGACGAGCACTGCGTCGTCGAGGCCACGCGCTCGCAGCGCCGCTAGGGCCGCGGCGCGGGCGCGGGGCTCGTCGAGCGCGATCTCGTCGTGGGCGTAGAACGCATCGCGGTCCAGGCCGTACCCAGCGGCGTCGTTCGCGGCCGCTTCCGCGGCCGCGACGAGCTCCCGCTGGCGGGTGTAGACGACCGACTGGTCGACCGCGATCGCGCCCAGCACGATGAGCACCAGGACGGCCGCCGGCATCAACATCAGCGAGCTGCCGCGCTCGCGACGCTCAGCCACCACACGACCCCTCCGCCGGCAGGCCCCGTCGCAGGGGATCGACGATCTCCGAGTGGCGGGCCCGCACCTCGATCGGGCCGCCGAGCCCGACACCGAACGGCAGCGCGATGGCCGGGACCTCGTACGAGGCGACGTAGGTGACGCGGCTGCAGCGGACGAACGGGCCCGTCGACTCGCGATGGAGCTCGAGCTTCGCCGGGTTGCGCCCGTAGCTCGTGATCGCATCGGTGGCTGCTCGCTGCGCGGCGACGTCGGCGTGGACGGCCGAGTCCGACTCGACGTAGCTGCGGGCCGCTTCACGAGCGGCGGCGGTGGTCGCCAGCTTCACGTCGACGACCGCCCACGCGTTGGCGATGAGCAGGGAACCGACCACGAAGATGAGCACGCCGAACGGCAGCACCTCGAGTCCTCCCACCACGCCGCGCTCGGGGCTGAGCACATCACCGGCGCGGTCCTGGTGGTGGGACCAGGTCACCGGACCTCCTCCACGCGGACCGTGACCGTCCGGTCGATCTCGTCGAAGCCGAGGAGACCGGCGCTGTGGAACAGGAGGTCGGGGTTCTCGGCGGTGACGTGCAACCGGATGGTCGACGCATCGCTGGCCCGCCAATCGATCACCACCCGGTCCGAGTAGCGCCCGAGCCGATCGCGCAGCTGGAGCTCGGCCCGGTGCTGGGCGGCGCGGACCGAGGCCGGGTCCGTGTGGTCGACCTCACCCGACGCGACGCTCCGAGCTGCGTCGTACGCGGTAGCCGTCACCACCGAGGTCGCATACAGGTTGTAGAGGAGCTGCACGGCGAAGAACAGGAACGCGAGGAAGACGGCTACGCCGGCCACCGTCGAGACGAGACCGGTGCCGGCCTCGGGTGACCGGGTCGCCCGGGTCACGACCCGATCTTGTTGACGTTGTCGCTCGTCTTGTTCGACGCGTCGTTGAAGATGCCCTTGAACGCCAGCCACATCGCAGCGCCGAGGAACGCCATGATCAGCACGGCGATGGCCGCGGAGATCACGCCCTCGCCGCGTTCGTCCGCGCGGATGCGTTCGACCGTCGTGATGGCGAGCGATCGGGTGAAGACGTAGGCGTGCAGCATTGGGTGGTGCTCCTTGGTGTGACGGAGCGGGATGTCACGATCCCGCGAACAGACGCATTGCCTCGATGAAGGGGACGGCCATGAAGATGACGCCGGGGAGCAGGGTCGCGACCGTGACCGGGATCCAGACCTGCTGCTCGCGTCGCTCGATCCGCTCGACGAGGTCGCGCTGGACGTCTCGCCGGATCGAGCGGGCCTCTTGCGAGATGAGGCGACCGAGGTCCGACGCCTGGCGGTTGAGCGCCAGGATCTGGACGATCCGCTCGACGGCGTCGACCCCCGACGTCTCGGACCACTCCTGCAGCGCCTCGGTCTCGCCGAGGCCCTGGCGGATGCGGCTCAGCACGACCTGCAGGTCCTGCGCGCAGCACCCGGTGCCGCGGGATGCGACGCGGTTGATCGCCGCGCCGAGCGAGAAGCCGGCGGAGAGGAGCATCCCGAGCTGCTCGGACACGACCGGCAGCTCGAGCCGCACGTGTCGCTGCCAGCGTTCTGACGCGTGCGACACCGACTGCTCGATCACGAGGAAGGCGAGCACGGGTGCGCCGAGCAGGAAGAGCAGCGCGAGGGCGGCCGGTGCCCGAAGCGTGATCGTGAGCAGACCGGCGACGCCGAACGAGCCGATGGCCCAGCCGAGCTGGCGCACTCGGACGGTCGTGACGTCGTAGGGCGAGTGGATGCGCGCCAGGCGGGTGGCGAGGTCCTCGTGGATCCCGAAGATGCGGGCGAGCTGCTCGCCGAGCGCGCTCGACAGCGGTTCTTTGACGTCGCGGAACGCGTCCACCGAGAGGAGCCCGGCCCGGCTGCCGAGCGCCATGCCGCCCGGGCTGTAGGGCCGCAGTCGCTCCGCCAGCGGTCGCCGCGCGAACCACCGATGCGTCGACAGGAGGAGCGTGGCGCCGGCCCACGTCAGCAGACCGGCGAGCACGAGCGGTCGGGTGCCACCGGTCATCGGGAGAACACCCGCTCCTCCTCGGGGATGCGCATGATCGCTCCCGCCCAGACCCAGCACAGGACGACCAGCGCGATGCCGGTGATGACCGCGAGCTGGCCGAGCGGCGTCGCGTAGGCGTTGCGCCCCGTGCCGACCGATATGCCGGCCAGCGCCATGCCGAGCGGGACGATGAGGACGAAGCGTCGTGCGAAGCGCACGCCGGCCTGCTTGGCGCGCGCGTCCTTGCGGCCCTGCACGTCCTGGATGCGGTCTTCGATCAGGGCTTCGAGCCGGCGGTCGAGGTCGGTGCCGCCGAGCTCGTGGGCGACGAGGAGGGTCTCGCACGTCGCATCGGCGGTCGGGTCCGCGAGGCGCTCCTTGAGCACGCGCACGGTTCGGGCGAAGTCGGTGGACGCGAGCCACTCCCGATGCGCGGCTTCGAAGGCCGGCTGCATCTCGGCAGGACCGCGTCGACCCACCTCGAACATCGCCTGCGGGATCGACCTCCCCAGCGCTCCCGTGCGGATGCGGATCTCCTCGATCATCCGCGGCCACGCCTCCTGCGCCTCGGCCCGGCGCGCACGGCGCCGGCTCCGGTAGGAGGCCACCGGGAAGCTCGCGGCGAACGCGCCCACGGCTGCGGCCGCGAGCGGTCCGCCGAAGATGACGAAACCGAGCGCAGCGCCGCCGACGAACAGCACGGCCATCACCCCGAGGAACTCGCGCGGGCGCACGTCGGCGAGTCCCGCCTGCGCGAGCCACTGGCTCACTGCGTCGCGCTGGCGGGGCGAACGGCCCCGGCGTGGTCCGGCTCCGACACCTGTCCAGCCCATGGCGAGTGACGTGAAGAGGAGGTGGACCCCGTACGCGGCGACGACCGCGAGCAGCAGCGCGATCACGCGGGCGCGCCGATCCGATCGACCGGTGCCCGCCGGGTCGGGTCCACGAGCCCACGGACGTCGAACCCGTGGTCGCGCAGCGCCCGCTCCGCCCTGATGGGGAGGGAGCCGGTCCACGCGAGCGGCGCGCCGAGACCCTCCCGCTGGAAGACCTCGGTCACCGTGAAGTTCGTCGCCTCGGCTCCGCCGGACAGGTCCTCGACCGCCACGACCTCGGTGACCTGTGGACCGTCCGGCGTGCGTGCGCAGTGCACCACGACGTCGACGGCTTCGCTGACGAGGCTGTTCAGCGCACTGAGCGGCAGCTCGGTGTCGGACAGCTGGCAGATGAACCGGAGGCGGGTCAACGCCTGCCGGGCCGAGCCTGCGTGGATCGTCGTGTAGCCCTTGACCCCGGACGACAGGGTCAGCAGGAGCGGCAGAGCCTCCCGGTCGCGGACCTCGCCGACGATGGCGACGTCCGGCGCCATGCGGAGGAAGCCGGACACCAGGCGGCGCAGGTCCACTGCCGGACGCTCCGGCCGAGCGGCGCGCGTCTGCATGCTCGCGACGTTCGGGAGCGGTATGTCGGCCTCGAGGACCTCCTCCGCGGTGACGACGCGCAGCGTGCGGTCGAGCTCCGCCGCGCAGCAGGAGAGCATCGTCGTCTTCCCGGAGCCGGGCGCTCCGGAGAACACGATCGAGAGCTGCGACCGGACGCAGGCGGCGAGGAACGCAGCGACCTCGTTGCTCAGCATGTCCCGCTCGACGAGTTGGCCGAGCGACCGGAACTGCACGCCGGTGAACTTGCGGATGTTGACCATCACGTGGCCGTCGCGGGCGATGTCGCCGTGGACGATGTGCAGGCGGCTGCCGTCGTCCAGCTGCGCGTCCTGGAGGCCCTCGGCGGGGTCGAGCTTGCGGTGTGCGCTCGACGCGTCGTCGAGCACCTTCGTGAGCGTGCGGATGACGTGGTCGTCGTCCTCGAAGACCTCGTCGTGGTAGCCGCTCTCACCGCTGTGCCGCTTCACGAAGATCGCGTCCGGCGCGTTGATCATGATCTCCCAGACGTCGTCGTCGGCGAGGAGCGGCTCGAGCGGTCCGTAGCCGCACAGGTTCCGGTAGGCGCGCTCGACGACCGCAGACGGGTCGGCGAGGTCGAACGACCGGAGCCCGCGCTTGTGGTCCGCCGACCACTGCGCGACCTCGTCGACGATGAGCTCGCGCAGCCTCGCCGGACCGTCGTCGCCGCGCATGTCGAGCGATGCGGCCTTGGCCCGCTCGAGGACCGCCCGCTCGATCTCGACGAGCGGCGACACCTCGACGTCCGGACGCGAACGAGCCTTCATCCGGCCTCCTCATCGAACCAGGAGCCGAGCGACCCGGGGGCGATCCGAGCCGGCTCGCTCGCGCCCGCGTCGGGCCGAGCTTCGGCCCGGGCGAGCAGCGCGTGCACGGCGCCGACCACGGGAGCGGCGATCGCCGACGGCAGCCGTCCTCCGTCGCGGTGGAGCTCGTCGAGCCCGCGCCGCTCGGGCACGAAGATCGGTCCCTCGACCGGCCTGGTGGAGTCGCCCGAGGACGTCAGCTCGGCGAACGTCCGCCGGATCTCGGCACGGGTCCGCTGGTTGCGACCGGCGCGGTTCACCACCGGCAGGATCCGTGCGGGCTCGACCCCGTGGGCGCGCAGGTCGTCGACCACCCTGACCAGACCGTGAAGTCCCTTGAGGCCAGGCAGCCCGACGACCACGACGATGTCGGATCGAGCCGCGGCCGAGCGGGCGAGCAGGTTGCGCTCCTCGATCTCGGCCGAGCCGGTCGCGTCCTGCCCCTCGAGGTCGGGGTCGATGTCGGCGACGACGAAGCGGAAGCACCGTTGCAGGCCGGCGAGCGACTCGTCGAGGGCGCGGGCGCGGAGGACGCTCCAGTCACGATGGCGCCGCAGCCCGAGGAGCAGCCGGTACCGGCGGTTCACCACTTCGAAGGTGAGGCGGCGGACGTCGTCGCCGGACGGCCGGCCGCTGCGATGGGCCTCGACCAGCTCCTGGACGCCCGGCACGATGTCGCGCGCGTCGTGGAGCATCGCCAGGTCCGCGTCGAGCCGCAGATCCGCGACGAGGGTCTGTCCTGCGTAGCGGTCGTCGTCGGCGAGGCCTTGGGCGATCGCCATCGCGACGGTCGACGCGCCGGTGCCACCGCGACCGGTGACGCTGATGAAGTGGCCGCGACCTTCCGGCTCCGGCTGGCCTGCACGGTCGTCGAGCGTGAGTGCGGTCGCTCCGCCGATCATGTGGCTCACCTGCGCGAGCGCGTCGAGCAGCTCACGCCGGTCGAAGTCGGGGTCGAGCCGGGCCCGTGCACCGAGGGCGAGCCAGTCGCGCCCGCCGCGACCGTCGTCGATCACGATCACGCTTGCGCCCTGGGTGGACGCGAGATCGAGCAGGTCGCGGTCCACGTCGCCGGTGGTGGCGTCGACCAGCACCGCGGAGAACGGCCGCCCCGATGCGAGTCGCGCCCGCAGCTCCTCGACGTTGATGCACTTCACGAACTCGAGCGGGATCGACCCGACGGTCGCCCACCGGGCCACGTTCGTGAACCAGGTCGATCGGGCCGTCGCCAACCCGAGGGCCACGTAGCGCTCGCCGGCCATCAGGGCCCGTCCTGGTCCGTCGGCTGGAAGGCGTCACCTCGGTGGCCCCGGCCCGTCGTGCCGGTCACGGTCGCGAGCGTCACGTCTCCTGCGTTCACCGCGTTCACCAGCTCGATGCGGGCTTGCGGGTCGGCGATCGCCAACTGGACCTGCACGTGTCCTGCGTCGCCCACGGTGTCGTCACCCGGTTCGGACACGGTGACGACGGGTGCGGACGCGGCGACCAGCTCCGTGCTCGCCTCGAGGTCGCTGCCGTAGGTGACGTAGGCATCGACCAAGTCGCCCGGACGGAGATCGCCACCCAGCGCGGCAGCCGCGGGCAGCGACATCGAGACGGTCGGGACGCCGTCGGCGACCGCCCGTCCGATCGCGCTCGCCTGAACGAGCTCTCCTTCGGCCACCGGCGCCAGCACGAGCTTGCCGACGAGCGACGGCGGATCCCGGTACGCCCCTCGGGCCAGCCCCGGGGCGAGGTCGACCGCGACCGTGTCCAGGTCGTCGGGCGCGATCACCCGGCCAGCCGGCAGGTCGTGCGCGGCGACCACGTACTCGATCGACGGGCCGTCGCTCGCGCTGCTCAGGGTCCCGAAGACGCCGACCGCGGCGATGGCGACGAGGAGCCCACCGACCACGGCGCGACCACCCGGCAACCCGCGACGGGGCCGGATCGTGCGGGTGCCCTCGCCCGGAGGCGCGGCTCGAGCGCCATCGGCAGGGCGCGTGCGGGTTGCGGCCAGTTGCTCGTCTCCCCAGGTGACGGCGGCAGCGGCTGTCCAGTTTGTACCGTGCCATCCGAGAAGCCGCAAGTGCCATCGTCGGACCAGTGAAGTTGGTTGGGGTCCTCGATATGCACGGAGAGACGCCGTACGATGACGACCGATGGCCACTGAGGCACCCAAGTGGTTGAGCACGGCCGAGGCGGCACGACGGCTGGGCATCACCCCCCGCACGCTGTACCGCTTCATCGACGAGGGGCAGCTCCCGGCCTACCGCTTCGGCCGGGTGATCCGCCTCCAGGAGCAGGAGGTCGATCAGTTCATCGAGTCCTGCCGCATCGAGCCCGGCACCCTCGAGCACCTCTATCCCGAGACCGTGGCGGGCTCCGACTGACCACGGCTCAGCCCGTGATCGCCACCTCGGCGATCGCCGACACCGGCAGGTAGACGTGCCGCGGGGTTCCGTCGGTGCGCATGGTGACCACGTCACGCCCGACCGAGGTGAGCTCACCGGCCCGGCTCGTGCCGTCACGGGCGACCACCAGGACACGGGGTCGCTCCGCGGCCATCACGGCGATGGCTTCGATGAGGGTCATGTCGAGCGCTCGCGGTCGGTCGCCGGACGACGCGACATCGTCGAGGGGCGCCACCGAGTCGACGCCCGCGTAGGCGACCAGCGCGTCGCCTCCCTGGTCGGTGCGCAGCGCGCAGAAGTCCTCGGCGACCGCGGTGATCGTCGCTCGCTGGCGGCGGCCGCCGGCCGATTCGACCACCACGGCAGTGCCGCGCTCGGCCAGGTCGAGGAGCACGCCGACGAGCGTCGCCTCCTCACCCGCCTGCTGCCGGAGCCACCGCTCCCGGGCTCGTGCCGCCGCGGCCTCGTCCACCCGGGCCTCGGCCAGCCAGCGAACGAGCTCGTCACCGGCATTCGCCACCCGGCCACGGTACGGCGCGGCGGTAGGCTCGTCCCGCAGCAGAGGTGACGCAAAGGCGAGCGTGTCGACGACCCAGGTGAAGATCAGCGTTCCGGGCAACCACCTGATGGGGCCGCTGCTCGGGCACCGTGACGAGCTCCTGCGCCTGGTCGAAGCGGCCTTCCCGGACACGGCGATCCACGTCCGCGGCAACGAGATCGCGATCGAGGGCGACGCGGCCGAACAGGTCGGTCGGCTCTTCGAGGAGCTCGTGCTGCTGCTGCAGCAAGGCCATCCACTCGAACCGGCGGTGCTCGGCCGCACCATAGAGATGGTGCGCGCCGACGAACGTCCCTCCGAGGTGCTCACCACCGAGGTGCTGCGCTCGGGTCGCGGTCGTTCGGTGCGGCCGAAGTCGAGCGGTCAGAAGCGCTACGTCGATGCGATCAAGCAGAACGTGATCACGTTCGGCATCGGTCCGGCCGGCACCGGCAAGAGCTGGCTCGCGGTCGCGATGGCGGTGCAGGCGCTGCAGGCCAAAGAGGTGGAGCGCATCATCCTCACCCGGCCCGCGGTCGAGGCAGGGGAGCGGCTCGGCTTCCTCCCCGGCGACCTCATGGCCAAGGTCGACCCGTACCTGCGCCCGCTCTACGACGCGCTGTACGACATGGTCGAGCCCGAAGGCGCGCAGCGGCTCCTCGAGCGCGGAACCGTCGAGGTCGCGCCGCTCGCGTTCATGCGTGGCCGTGCGCAGCCGGTCGACCGACGGGTGCTCACGCCCTGGGGCTGGCGACGCATCGGCGAGCTGCAGGTGGGCGACCTCGTCGTCGGATCGAACGGCGAGCCGACGCCGGTGCTCGGTGTCTTTCCGCAGGGTCGTCGCGAGGTCTTCCGGGTGGCGACCCAGGACGGGGCATCGACGCTGGCCTGTGCCGAGCACCTCTGGTTCGTCAGGACGCTCGACGACGCGAAGCACGGCAAGGCCGGCCGGGTCCTGCAGACCCAGGAGATGGTCGGCGACCTCCGCCGTCACCACCAGCGCCGCTACGAGCTCCCGCTCGTTTCGGAGCCGGTGCAGTTCGCACCGCGGCCGGTCCCGCTGGATCCTTACGCGCTCGGGCTGCTGCTCGGTGACGGCTGCATCACGACGAAGACGACGCCGTCGTTCAGCACGACCGACCCGGAGCTGGTCGAGGCACGGTCGTTCTCGTCTGCGGGGACGACGTTGGTCCGGGAGACGCAGCTGGCGGGCACGACATCGGCGACGAAGTTCGTGCCACTCGAGTACCTGCTCAACTCGCCCGATGTGCGGGTGGCAGTGCTCCAGGGTCTGCTCGACACCGACGGTGGCCCGGTCGTCCAGGCCAAGCGCAGCTGCCGCATCCAGTACACGACGTGCTCGGCGCAGCTGCGCGACGACGTCGTCTTCCTCGTGCGGTCCCTTGGCGGCATCGCGTACAGCCACCACCGCAACGACTCCCACATCCTCGACATCCGCCTGCCCGAGGGCATCCAGCCGTTCCGGCTCATGCGCAAGGCCGCGAAGTACCGCCTCTACGGCGGTGGGCGGCCGATGCGCTTCATCGACTCCATCGAGCCGGCGGGCGAGGCCGAGACCGTCTGCATCCAGGTGGCCGCGGTGGATTCGCTGTACGTCACCGACGACTTCCTCGTCACGCACAACACGCTCAACGCCAGCTTCATCATCCTGGACGAGGCGCAGAACACGACGCCCGAGCAGATGAAGATGTTCCTCACCCGCATCGGCTTCGGGTCGCGAGCGGTGGTCACGGGCGACACCACGCAGGTGGACGTGCCCGGGGGGCGCAGCGGGCTGTCCGGGCTCGAGCGCATCCTCAGCGGCATCGACGGCCTGGCGTTCGTGCACCTCTCCAGTCGCGACGTCGTCCGGCACCGCATCGTGCAGGACATCGTCGATGCCTACGAGCGGGTGGGCGGCGAGCCACCCAGCAGCTCCCGGTGAGCTGATGGCCACCCGACCGACGTCGTCCAAGCGGCGTCGGCGCCCACCGGCCGATGGTGGGCTCGAGGTGTTCGTGGCCGACGAGCAGGCCGCCCACCCCGTCGACGTCGCCCGCTGGTCGCGCCTCGCCGAGCAGGTGATCGAGGCCGAGGGCATCCACGGCGACGCCGAGCTGTCGGTGCTGTTCGTCGACGCCGAGGTGATGACCGGACTCAACCGCCGGTTCATGGAGGCCGACGGTCCTACCGACGTGCTCTCGTTCCCGCTCGACGACGACCTCATCGAGCTCGGCCGCTGGCCCGACGCGAGCACGACCGGTCCCGACCGCGGCGCGGTGCAACCCGAGGACGCGCCGCTGCTGCTCGGCGACGTCGTGATCTGCCCTGAAGTCGCGGCGCGCAACGCACCGGAGCACGCGGGCTCCTACGACGATGAGATCGCGCTGCTCCTGGTGCACGGGGTGCTGCACGTGCTCGGCCATGACCACATCGACGACTCGACGACGGCCGCCATGCAGGCCCGTGAGCGCGAGCTGCTCACCGAGCTCCACGGCGAGCTGCAACGCAACCCGTGGGAGAAACCGGTTCCGTGATCTTCGGGAGCACCGCGACCACCACCGACGTGGTGATGATCGGGGTGATCGTCGTCCTGCTGGTCATCACTGCGTTCCTCGCGCTCGCGGAGACCGGCCTCACCCGCATGAGCCGGGCGAAGGCGGTCGGCCTCGAGGAGTCCGGCAGGAAGGGCGGCCTGGCGGTGCTGCGGCTGGTCACGAGGCCGGAGGAGTTCCTCAACCCGCTGCTGCTCGTCATCCTCGTCGTGCAGTCGATCCAGACCGCGCTCACCACGCTCGTGTCGGAGCGGCTCTTCGGCGGCGCCGGCGTGGTGGTGGGCCTCTTCTTCAACATCCTCATCGTGTTCGTGCTGTGCGAGGCCGCGCCGAAGACGTGGGCGGTGCAGCACAGCGAGAGCTCGGCGCTCGCCACCGCCCGCCCCGTGTACACGATCACCCGCTTCTGGCCGCTGCGCATGGTGTCGCGCATGCTCATCGGGCTCACCAACGTGATCCTCCCGGGCAAGGGCCTGAAGCAGGGGCCGTTCGTGTCGGAGGAGGAGCTGCTCGCGGTCGCCGACGAGGCCCGCGAGTCCGAGACGATCGACGCGTCCGAGGCCGCGCTGATCAAGGAGATCATCGACTTCGGCGACACGATCGTCCGCGAGGTGATGGTGCCCCGCACCGACATGATCAGCGTGCAGAGCGACTTCCGGGTCGCCGACGTGATGGAGATCGTCCTCCTCAACGGCTACAGCCGCGTGCCGGTGTCCGGCGAAGGGATCGACGACATCGTCGGCGTCGCCTACGCCAAGGATCTGATGCGGGCCGAGCGCGACGACCAGGAGTCGGCCGAGGTCGCGAAGTACATGCGACTCGCCCACTTCGTGCCCGAGACCAAGCGGGTGGCCGACCTGCTGCGCGAGATGCAGGGCGAGAAGTTCCACATGGCGATCGTGATCGACGAGTACGGCGGCACGTCCGGGCTGGTGACCCTCGAGGATCTCATCGAGGAGCTGGTCGGCGAGATCGTCGACGAGTACGACGTCGAGGATCCGCGGGTCGAGCCACTGCCGGGCGGTGACGTGCGGGTCGACGGCCGGCTGTCGATCGACGAGGCCAACGAGGTGCTCGGCGGCGAGCTGCCGGAGGGCGACTGGGACACCGTCGGCGGTCTGCTGTTCTCGACGCTCGGCAAGGTGGCGGTCGAGGGCGACGAGGTCGACGTCGACGGCTACCGGCTTCGGGCCGACAAGATCCAGGGACGGCGGATCACCCGCGTGCGCATCAGCCAGCGCGCGTCGAGCTGACGGGCAGCGCGATGCGGTCCGGCTTCGTGACGCTCGTGGGGAGACCGAACGTCGGCAAGTCCACACTGCTCAACCGGATCCTCGGCACGAAGGTCACGATCGTGTCGGACAAGCCGCAGACCACCCGCACCCAGGTGCGAGGCGTGCTCAACCGGCCCGACGCCCAGGTCGTGTTCGTCGACACGCCCGGCATCCACCGGCCCCGCACGCTGCTCGGCGAGCGCCTGAACGACACCGCCGAGTCGAGCCTCAGTGATGTCGACGTCGCGTGCCTCGTGCTCGACGCGACCGCGAAGGTCGGTCCGGGCGACCGCTTCGTGGCGGCACGGGTGCCGAAGGACGCAGTGGTCGTCGTCAACAAGGTCGACGCCGCGTCCAAGGAGCAGGTCGCGCAGCGGCTGCTTTCCGCGGCCGAGCTCGAGCTGTCCGAGTACTTCCCGGTGTCCGCCCGCAGCGGAGCCGGCGTCGACGCGCTGGTCGACGCGCTCGTCGCCCGCCTGCCCGAGGGACCGCAGCTGTACCCCGACGACATGGTCACCGACGTGCCCGAGGCGTTCTGGGTGGCCGAGCTCGTGCGCGAGCAGCTGCTGGCGGTGGTGCGCGACGAGCTGCCGCACTCGGTCGCGACCCGGGTGACCGAGTGGGAGTGGCCGGTCGTCCGCTGCGAGATCCTCGTCGAGCGCGACTCGCAGAAGGGCATCGTGATCGGCAAGAAGGGATCGGTGCTCAAGCAGGTCGGCATCGCGGTCCGCCAGCAGCTACCGGAGGGTGCGTACCTCGAGCTGTTCGTCCGGGTCGACAAGGACTGGCAACGCCGCCCCAAGGCCCTGGAGCGTCTGGGATACTGACTCCACCATGAGGGTGGGGACTCTGGGGGTCGCGGTCGTGGTCGTCGTGGCGACGCTGCTCGTCGCTGCGCCGACGGCTGACAGCGCGCCCGCGCCGACGCCGGTACTGCGCATCGATGCGGGCGGCCCGGGGGTGGCCGGCAGCCCGTCGTGGCAGGCCGACTCGGCGACGGCACCGAACCCGCTGGGCAACGGCGCACTGGTGGGCGCGTCCCAGGTTCGGACGGCGTCGGGACCGGTCTCGCTGGCGCACCCGTCGGTGCCCGCGGGGACGCCCGAGGCGGTGTTCCGCACGGCTCGGTCCGACTGGCGGTCTCCGGATCCGTCGCTCCACTGGACGTTGCCGAGCGGCGCCTCGCAGGCTCGTGTGCGGCTCTACTTCGCGGAGCTCGACGACACGGTGCAGAAGGGCGGTCGGGTGTTCGACGTGCTGGTCGAGGGCCAGCTCGTCGACGACAACCTCGATGTGGTGGCGCGGACCGGCGGCGTCCGCCGGGCGCTCGTCCGCACCTACGCCGTCGCCGTCACCGGAGGTGCGGTCGACATCCAGCTGCGTTGGCAGAAGAAGCCGCCGATGATCGCGGCGGTCGAGCTCCTCGAGAGCGCTGCGCCGCCACCTCCGGACGTCGTGCCGGTCGTCCGCGTGGACGCGGGCGGCGCCGGCGAGGACGGCGCTCCGGTCTGGGAACCGGACACCGCGTCGACCCCGAATCGCCGCTCCGACGCGAAGGCCGTCGGCCCCGCGGTCACCACGACGACCGCATCGGTGGACACCTCCAGCTCGAGCTTGCCCGCCGATACCCCGCCCGGCCTGTTCAGCACCGTCCGGACCGACCAGAACACGGCCCTCCCGAACCTCGCCTACGTCCTCCCGGTCGACCGACCGGGCACCTACGTCGTGCGCCTCTACTTCGTCGAGGTGAACCCGGTCTGGGTCGGGAAGCAGAGCCGCGTGCAGGACGTGATCGTCGACGGGCGGGTGGTCGACGACGACCTCGATGTCGCCGCCCGCGGCGGTGGCGCGCTCAAGGGTTTCGCCCGCAGCTACGTCGTGTCGACCTCGCAGCAGGCCATCCAGATCGAGCTACGTGCGGTACGCCACGCGACGGCGATCGCTGCGCTCGAGCTGCTCGCGCCACCGGGTTCGCTGCCCGACCGTCCCGGCTCCTGGACCGAGCCGGTGGCCGGCGCGCCGAGGCTGGGTGAGGACGGTGTCGTCGCGCTCGACGGCTACCTCTACCGGGCCGGCGGACAGATCTTCGTCTCCTACAACAGCGTGATCTCGACCGACCAGCACGATCGCTACGACCCTCGCACGGGCGCGTGGACCTCCCTCCCGCCGCTGCCCGAGCCGGTGGACCACCTGCAGGCGGTCACCTACGGCGGCAAGCTCTGGTACCTGGGCGGGATGACGGGCGGCCCGGGCACCGGCATCGCGCGTGGCCCGAGCGACGAGGTCGTCAGCTACGACCCGGCCACCGGCCAGATCGAGAGCCACAACCCGATGCCGCGGCCACGCGGCGCCGGTGGGGTGGCCGCGCTCGACGGACGCATCTGCTACTTCGGTGGGCTCGTCACGCCCCAGCGGTCGACCGCGCAGGCGGATGTGTACGACATCGCCACCGACACCTGGAGCGAGCTCCCGGACATGCCGGTCGCCAAGGACCACTTCAAGGCGGTCGTGATCGGCACCGACATCCACCTGCCGGGCGGTCGACCCGGCGTGGCCGCGCTCCCGATGGTCCGCCACGACGTGTTCGACACGGTCACCGGCACCTACCGGACCGCAGCCGACCTCCCGGTGCCGATGGGCGGGCTCGGCGCCGTGCTCTACGACGGCAGGATGGTCGTGGCCGGCGGCGAGACGAGGGGTCCTGACGCAGCCCGGCGCGACGTCTTCGCGTACGACCCGACCACCGACGGCTGGACCGCGCTGGAGCCGATGCACGTCGAGCGGCACGGCATCGACCTGGCGGTCTGTGGCAACGCCATCTACGCCATCGGCGGCATGGGCAACTTCGGGGCCGCGAACGCCCACGACACCGGCGAGGTGTTCACGACGGACGGCTCGGCCCCGGACTGCCCGCTCACCGCGCCCGCCGCGGCTCGGGTGCGAACCGGCGCACCGAGCGTCCTCGACCCTGAACCGCCACCGTCAGCGCGCCGGCTGGTCGGCACCGGTAGCTACTGCTCGCTCTGACCCGCCCGACCCGATCGCATCGGGGTGGGTGTTCACATCCGCAGGGAGGTGAGGAACTCCTCGACCTCCTTGCGGTCGCGGGTGCGGCGCATGGGCGGGAGGGCGCGGACGATGTCCCAGCGGTAGCGCGCGTTCGTCGCGAGCCGTGAGTCGAGGACGGCGACGACGCCGCGGTCCGAAGCGGTGCGGATCAGGCGGCCGGCGCCCTGCGCGAGCAGCGTGACGGCGCGAGGGAGATCGACGAGGCGGAACGCATCAGCCCGGGCCCGCTCCCGCCGGGCTTCGAGCAGCGGCTCGTCGGGCCGGGGGAACGGCAGGCGGTCGAGCGTCACCAACGAGAGCGACGGGCCAGGGACGTCGATGCCCTGCCAGAACCCCATGGTCGCGAAGAGGCTCGTCTCCTCATCGTTCGCGAACCGCTCGACCAGCGCCGGCTTCGGCAGGTCGCGCTGGCCGAGCAGCGGCCACGGCAGCCGGCGGCGGAGCTCCTCGAGCGCCGCGTCCATCGCCCGGTAGCTCGTGAACAGCGCGAGCGTGCGGCCCTGCGCCGCGGTGATCAGCGCCTCGAGCTCGTCGTACAGCTCTGCGTCGTGCCCGGCTGCCCGCGGGTCGGGGAGGTGGGCCGCGCAGTAGAGCAGCGCGTTGGCCTCGTAGTCGAAGGGGCTGCCCACATCGAGCTGGTCGAACGGGCGAAGCTCGATATCGTCCGGGGCCGGACCTTCGAGCCCGAGGCGGGTCGGCATCGACGGCCCGATCGTCGCGCTGGTCAGGATCGAGGTCGTCTTCGACCACAGCATCGCCTGCAGGTCGGGTGCGACGTCGATCGGCGCGACCCGCAGGCTCGGGGCCATGTCGGGCCCTTCCACCCACGTGACCGATCCGCTGCGTGGTTCGAGCGCGTACGCGATCTCGTCGCTCAGCACGCCGGTCGCCTTCACCGCGCGCTGCTTGCGGGTCTTCACGTCCTCGCTGCCCGACTCGTCGATCCCGCCGAGCGCGCCCTGCACCCGCTCCAGCCGCCCCGACGCGATGGCCAGCGCGTCGGCGATGTCGGTCGGCAGCCGACCTTTCAATCGGCGCCCGACCTCGGGGGCCAGCGCGCGGGCGAGGTTCGTGCCGCTCATCTCGATCCCGTCGATCATCTCGGGCGCCTCGAGGATCGATCGGACCGACCGGGCCAGGCTGGCGAAGCGCGACGGGCCCAGCTCGATGCCGAACGTCGCCGAGATCGTGTCCTCAAGCTGGTGGGCCTCGTCGATCACCACCACCTCGTGCTCGGGGAGGATCACGCCGCCCGACTCGAGGTGCAGGCCGTACAGGTGGGTGTTGACCACGACGACCGACGACTCGGCGGCGGCCTTGCGGGCCTGCTCCGCGAAGCACACGTCGCCTTTGGGACAGCGGGTCGAGCCGGGGCACTCCTTCGACGACACGCTCACCGCAGCCCACGCCGACGGTGACGGCTCGAAGTCGAGCTCGGCCCGGTCGCCGGTGGCCGTCTCCTCGCTCCAGCGCCGGAGACGGCGCAGCTCGTCGGCGGGAGCCATGGACGCGAGGCCG
>JAFBAD010000078.1 GCA_019247975.1 Acidimicrobiia bacterium | reverse complement strand
TCGACGAGCGTGCCGTGGGCTGGCTCCGCTACCTCCACCGGAAGGCGACCACGCCCGACGACTGGAACCGCGAGGGCCGGCCGCACCCGCACTGGGACGACGTGAGCGACCCGCCGATGCTGTGCTGGCACCGCTTCGACCTCATCGACTCCACCTACGCGATCGCGCTCATGGCGGACCGCACGCCGGCGTGGCGCGAGGTCTACGCCCGCATCCTCGACGAGCTGATCTTCCGGCACACCGGCTGGTGGGCGGCCGAGGACTGGCTGACCCAGATCGGCCACGACCCGGAACGGGCCGACTACCCGGATCTGTACCGGCTGCTGATCCCGGAGCACCTCTGGGGTGACTACGACGTGCCGGGCTGGACCGCCAACGGCATCGAGCCGTGGGGACTGCAGATGGACCCGATCGGCGCCACCGGCAACCTCTTCTTCAAGGGCTTCTTCCTGGTGATGCTCGGGCTGCACCTGCGCACGACCGGCGATGCCCGCTGGAACGAGCCCTTCGACATGATCCGAGACGGCGAGAACACCTTCACGTGGTTCCACTCGGCCATCGCGGAGCACCTGCACCGGCAGTGGACCGAGGCCCCGGCCGGCTGCCACTGCGAGAACACGAAGGTGTGGCCGTTCTGCCTGGCCGGCGCCGGTCTCGGGCTCAAGCTGCACGACCTGCTGCGGGGCACCGACCACCACGAGGTCGTGCAGCGCTGGTGGGCCGACACCTGCCGCACGAAGTACCTCCACCTCGACGAGGCCGAGGTCCCGATGATGGCGACCCTCTACTACGACCCGATCCTCGACCTGCACCACGAGGTCCCGATGGCCGGCCTCATCCCGGTCGCCTACCTCGCGCCGCAGTGGCCCGACGAGGCGACGCGGATGTTCCAGACCGCGATGGGCTGGGTCGGGTTGTGGGATCCGCAACCGCCGCTCGGGCCGCCCGGCGAGCGCGAGGCCGCGAGCAACCTCTGGATGGCCAAGGAGATGGGCTTCGACCACATCGTCGGACCGCTGAGCGCGGCGATCGACGAGCACTGCGAGCCGACCTGGGATGCGGCCCGAGGCGAGTTCACGTGGGGCTTCGGCCTCGGCGAGCCGCACCCGCGGGGCCAGTTCAACGGCACGATGGCGGCTGCGCAGGTCGCGACCGAAGGGGCGTGGTGGCGGCTGGCCAACGTCGGCCCGGGCGACCGGTTCACCGAGCCCACCGTCGTCGGCGTCGACTTCCCGGCGGTGGCCCTGCGCGAGGCGCGCTGGGACGCCGGGTCGAGGGTCCTGACGGTCACCCCGGTCGGCGTCGGATCAGCCGGCGGGCGCACCACGTTCCGGGTCACGAACGTCGGCGATCCGTCCCGCTGGTCGGTCGACGGGCCGGTGGCCACCCACGTCGAGCTGCGCGTCGCCGGAGCCGATCTCGAGGTCGATGCGCCCGTGCAGGGAGAACCGCTCCTGCTGCGGTCGGCCGGGTGATCGACCGCTATGTGCACATGCAACCTGTGGACAAATAACTGAATATGGGCTGTCGCATTTGCCGAAATAGACGGCTAAGCTACGAACATGTGTTTGGGGGCGGTGGTCGAGGAGCTGCATGGCCTCGATCCTGACGCCCTCTCCGATCACGAGGTGGCCGAGCTGCTGGTGTCGTTGACCCAGCTACGGGAGGCGGCCGAAGCCGCCCAGCTCCGCACGATGGGTGCCTTCGAGGGCCGGCAGGTCCACAAGGCCGACGGCGCCTGGACGGCGGCGTCGTGGATCCGTGAGCGCAGCCACCTGTCCACCAACGAGTCGAACTCGTTGGCTCGTCACGCCCGGTTCATCCGGACCCGGCCGATGCTCGACGACGCCCTCGACACCCTCGGGGCCGGCAAGGTGCGGACGATCCTGCGGTACACGACCGGCCACACCATGGACGCGTTCGTCGAAGCCGAAGCCGAGATCCTGCGACAGGCCGGTGAGCTGTGCGTCGATGACTTGGCGTCGGTCATGCGCTGGTGGAACCGCCGGGTCGACCAGGACGGCCGCGAACCCAAATCGTGGGATGACTGCGAGCTCGACCACAACAAGACCTACCAAGGCGGCTACAGCTCCGCCGCAGCCTG
>JAFBAD010000311.1 GCA_019247975.1 Acidimicrobiia bacterium | reverse complement strand
GCAGTTCGCCGGCGTCAGCGGCCCTGCTCCGGTCTCGAGGGACGGCAAGGCCGTTGCCTTCGCGGGCCCCGACGTCCCGGGCGACTTCACCACCGAACGCGTCTACGTCCGCACCCTGTCCGGCTCGCCGACGACCGGGGTGGTGTCCGAAGGCAATGGGTTGACCGGCACCTTCACGATGTCCGACGACGGCCGCTTCGTCGCGTTCGTGGCGGCTGACGGCGACGGCGTCAAGCAGGTGTACGTGCGTGACCGCGACGACGCCTCGCTCGAGCCGGTGTCGGTGAGCACGGGCAACGCGTCGGGCAACGGTTACAGCGGTCGTGGGCTCGACCTCTCGTCCGACGGGCGCTACGTGAGTTTCACCTCGGAAGCCGACAACCTCGTCGCCGGCGACACGAACGGCCAGGACGACATCTTCGTGCACGACCGCACCAGCGGTACCACCCGGTTGGCTTCGGTGAGCACCGCCGGTGCTCAGGGCAACGGAGACAGCAGCGAGCCCCAGGTCTCGGACGACGGTCGCGACGTCGCGTTCACCTCGCTGGCATCGAACCTGGTGAAGAACGACACGAACAACACCTCGGACGTCTTCGTGCGCGAGACGCCGTAGGGCCCGATCATCATGCGGTTCGTGCACAACCACGCGCCGCCGGGGTACCGCTGTCCGTTCTGCCGGAACGTCACGACCGGGGAGTCGGACCTGCCGCCGGCGCTCGGCACTTCGGTGCAACACGCCATCCGCTCGGCCGCGATCGCCATGAAGGCGGCGTACGGGTGCGAAGGCGTCTCGATCCGCCAGCACAACGAGCCCGCCGGCGAGCAGGACGTCTGGCACTACCACGTGCACGTCCTCCCCCGGTGGCTCGGCGACGAGCTCGACCGCGCCGAGGGTGCTCGCTGATCCCGCCGAGCTCCGGCGCAGGGCCGATGTCCTGCGCGGCGCCTGGCCGGCCGAAGGCTGAAGGTCATGGCTATCGGATCCCGATGGCCCCCGTCCTTCAGACCGCGGGTCAGCGACGGGCCAGGAGCATGCCTTCGCCGGTGGCCGGACGGAGGCCGTCGGTACGGTCGGCGAGGTAGCGGTCGGCGAGCTCGGCGGTCGGCACGGAGCGGACCTCGGAGAACCCGGCCTCCCGTGCCATCGCCACGATCTCGTCGGGCTCGAAGAAGCTGATCCACGGCGTCCCCGACGCCGCCGCGCCACGTGCTGCGCCGAGGAGCCCGGGACGGTCCGCCTCGTCGGCCAGCTCGACCGGGAGCATGAATGTCATCGCGACCAGCGAGCCGGGCGCCATCGCCGCGAGGCGCTGCAACGTCGTCGCGGTCGCCTCCTTCGTGATGTACATCGACACACCGCTCGACGACACCAGGGCCCGCGCCGAGGGGTCGAAGCCAGCGGCGAGGAGGGCGTGCCACCAGTCGTCGTCGGCCTCGAAGTCGACCGGGATGAGGTGCAGGTTCGCTCCGACGCCGTAGCCGAGCGCCTCCAACCGCTCCCGCTTCCACGCCTGCGGGCCGGGTTGGTCGATCTCGAACACCTGGACCTGCTCGGCGAGGTCCGCATGGCGCTGCACGAACGTGTCGAGCCCGGCACCGAGCAGCACGTACTGGCCGATGCCCTCGTCGACCACCAGGTCCTCGACGAACCGGGTGCGGGCCACGATCGCAGCCCGGTACCCGCCCGTGCCGATCGGGTGCATGTCGCCGCGATCGCGCCACCCATCGTCGGGATCGGCCAGGGCCAGACCGATCTCGTCGGAGATCAGGTGCGGCGGCGCGTCCACCTGTGCGTGCATGGCGCGCCACAGCGCAGTGCGCACCGCACTGCTGTCGGGCTCGGCCGTCACGCCGAGAAGTCGTCCATGCGGACCGGTGCGTTGCGCCGGCTCGACTCGAGCGCCGCGAGGTTGAAGGCCAGCACCGCGCGGGCGTCGTCGGCCGACCAGAGCAGGTCGCCCTCGCCGGTGCGGAGGACGCGCAGCGCGTGGCGGGTCTGGTCCCGGAACGACGACGCCCAATCGTCGTCGAGATCGTGGTGGCCGACGATCAGCCCGTCGACGTAGGTCTCGAGCGAGGGGATGTGCAGCCCGCGCGCCGTGCACTGGTTGACCCGCGCCCACCCCCGCCGGCCGACCACCTCGAAGCGCTCGTCGTTCGAGTAGTAGCGGCTCCGCATCAACATGTCCGGCGCGAACGTGATGTCGAAGGTGCCCTGCACGCCGTTCTCGTGGCGCCACATGATCGTCGTCGGCGCGTCGATCACGATGCCCTCGACGACCTCGGTGCGGCCCACCCAGGCCATCACCTCCTGGACCGGTCCGAACAGCCAGTACGCGGTCGAGAACTT
>JAFBAD010000296.1 GCA_019247975.1 Acidimicrobiia bacterium | reverse complement strand
CGCACGCGACCGGCCCGGTCCGAGAACTCCACCGTCTCCACATCGTGCCGTCCGAAGAGCTTCACGAGGAGCGCGCCGGACACGCCGAAGCGCTCGGTCATCGTGTTGTTCATCGAGGCGTTGAGGTTGAACGACTCGCGGGTGAGCGCCTGCAGCCGTCGACCGACCCGCTTGGCCGGCACGATGAAGACCGGCAGCAGGACGAGGGCGACGATCGTGATCCGCCACTCGAGGATGACCATCGCGGTGAGCGTCGTCGCCAGCACGATCGTGTTGGAGACCACCGACCCGAGCGTGCCGGTGACTGCGGACTGGGCGCCGATGACGTCGTTGTTCATGCGGCTCACGAGGGCACCGGTCTGCGTGCGGGTGAAGAACGCGATGGGCATGCGTTGGACGTGGTCGAACAGGCGGCTGCGCAGGTCGTAGATGAGGCCCTCGCCGATGCGGGCCGACAGCCAGCGGTCGACCAGGCTCAGCAGCGACGTCCCGAGCGCCGCTGCGACCATGAGACCGACGAGCACGGTGAGCTGATGCGAGTCATCGTGCTTGAGCGCGCCGTCCACGACCTGCTTGATCAAGAGCGGCGGGGTGATGGCGAGGAGCGCCTCGCCGATCAGCACCACGAGGAAGATCAGCAGCATCCTCCGGTAGGGGCGGGCGAAGCCCCAGACCCTGCGAACGAGGTCCTCGCGGATCTGCGCGCCGGCGATCGCGGCGGGATCGCTCCCGAACAGGCGGTGGGGTGGGGGACCGGGCGGCATGGCGCCTCGATCAGCGGCCCTGCCGGGGCGAATATTCCGGGGGAGACCCGGCGGCTACGAGGCGACGGAGGCGGGCTCGTGCGGCCCGAACAGCGTCGCGACCACCTCGGTGGCCGGTTCGGTGAACTCGACGCTGACGATGAGGGTGTCGCGCACCCCGGGGTGGCTCCAGGCGATCCGGCCCCGCTCCCAGGCGTCGCCCGATCCGATGTCGACCGGCTGGTCGGGGCTCACGTCGGCCGTCGGCGGCACCCGCAGCACGAGCGAGCGCTCCGAGATGTCGGCGACGGTGGCGTGCCACGCCAGCCCGGGCGTGTTCTCGCGGGCCACGATCGGTCGGAAGACCGCGTTGGCGGGAACGTTCATGGAACGACACTTTACGGACACGCTCCGTGGTCGCCATAGGTCGAGCGGCCCTTCTTCGACGGCTCGCTAGCGTCCGGGCCGTGACCGAGCTGCCCGAGCCGGTCCGCCGCAAGCTCGAGGCGCTCGGGCCGGCCGGCCGCCGGTGGGTGGCCGACCTCGACGACCTCGTGGGCCGGGTCGAGGCGCGCTGGGATCTCACGGTCGGTGTCCAGATCGGCGGGGGGAGCGGGGCGTTCGTGGCCCGTGCCGTGACCGGTGCCGGCGCCGAGGTCGTCGTGAAGATCGCGATCCCCGACGGCCTCGAGGGCCATGGGTCGTTCGACTCGGAGCTGCGCGCGCTCCGGCTGGGCGACGGCCGCGGCTACGTCCGGGTGCTACACGCCGACGTCGAGGACCGGGTGATGGTGCTCGAGGGTCTCGGGCGCTCGCTGGCTCAGCTGCGGCTGCCGGTCGGGGCGCAGGTCGACGCGCTGGTGGAGACGCTGCTGCCCACCTGGCGGCGGGTCCCCGACCCCGATGGCTTCCTCACCGGCGCGGCCCAGGCGGTGTTCCTTCGGCGGTTCGTGCGCGACCTCTGGACCGAGCTCGGCGGCCCGTGCCCGGAAGCGGTCGTGCGACGGGCCGAGCAGCTGGCCGCCCAACGGGAGGCGGCGTTCGACCCATCAACCGCCGTGCTGGTCCACGGCGACGCGCATCCGGCGAACGTCCTCGAGGACGGTGGAGGGCGGTTCAAGCTGATCGACCCGGAAGGCCTGCTCTCCGAGCCGGCCCACGACCTCGCGATCGGGCTGCGCGACTGGACCGACGAGCTGCTGGCCGGCGACCCGGTCGCCGACGCGGTCGCGTGGTGCGGGCAGCTCGCCGATCGGGCAGGGGTCGACGAACGGGCGATCTGGGAGTGGGCCTTCGTGGAGCGGGTGTCCACCGGCCTCTTCCTCCTGCAGCTCGGTGACCCGCAGGGCGGCCGGTTCCTCGAGGTCGCCGAGCGCTGGCTCGACGCCGGGCCCTGATCGCTACCCGTCCTCCCATCCGGTGGGGAGCGACGGATCGACCCATGACGCGGGCGGCTGCCAGTCGGTCCACCGGGGATCCCACCACCGCCGGCCCGCTGCGAGCTCGGCGGTGAGCTCGTCGCCGAGGGCCACGATCCACTCGACGAGCTCCGCGCTGAAGCGCCCCTCGGTCACCCGGTCGTCGAGCACCTCGAGATCCTTGAGCGACCAGGAGCCGTCGGGACGGACGACGATGTCGAGCTCGAGGTCCTGGGTGTCGTAGCCGGTCGCGGTGCGGACGAAGTCCGTCTGCAGGTTGATGTACCAGCAGCTCAGCTCCCGCTCCGGGCCGGACCACATGTGCCAGACCGCGTGGTGGTCGCCGGGGCGCTGGACCATCAGCGTGCCGTGGCCGCTCCAGGCCCGGCGGGCGTGCCACGGGTGCCGGCCGTCAGGGGTCGGCCAATCACCGGGCGGGAAGCCGAGCTCCGCGCCGGTGGCCATGTAGGTGACGAGGGCGTCGGCGCTGTCCTCCACGACGTACACCGGCACGGCCAGCCACGCCTTGCCCATCCACGCTGCCGAGCCGGCGCCCGTGTCGACGGGCCAGAGGCCCAACCGCTCGCGCCGGACGATGAGGTCGCCCTCCTGCCAGCTCATGTGGTCATCGTCGCGGATCGGCGTCATGAGGCGGCGAGCGCGGCGATGAGGTCGTCGACCGCGTGCATCGCAACCGACGCCTGAGGACCGTTCAGGAGCACCGAGAACACCGCCCGCCTGCCGCTCGCCGTCTTCAGCGCGCCCGTGAGCGTGGCACCGCCGATGATCGTGCCGGTCTTCGCTCGCACCCGCCCTTCGGCGGCGGTGCCCCGGAAGCGCAACGACAGCGTCCCCGAGCGACCGGCGACGGGCAGCCGGGACACGAGGTCGTGCCACCACCGCTTGGTCCGCGCGAACTCCATCAGGCGGCGGAGCTCGCGGGCGGAGCGGACGTCGCTGTGGCTCAGGCCGGATCCGTCGGTCCAGCCGCCGGTGTCGACGGGCGCGCAGTCCTTGCGGAGCCGCTCCGCCAGCACGCCGGTGCCCGCCGGCGTCGAGCCCACACCGGTGAGGCGTGCCCCGGCCTCGCGGGTGAGCGTCTCGGCGATCTCGTTGTCGCTCGTCAGCAGCATGCGGGTGAGGAGGTCACCGATCGACGGTGAGGCGAGCGTCGCGACGTGGGTCGCGCTCGCGGGCGCGGTGCCGAGCGTGAGACGGCCGGCGACGGTCACCCCCACGGCCGCGAGCCGCGCGAGGAACGTCTCGCCGTTGCCGAGCGCAGGCTCTGCGAGGAAGGCCGGGTCGGTCCGGTAGCGGTTGTCATCGACCATGAACGCCGACATCGGACCCACGTAGGCCGGCACCTGGTCGTCGCCCCACCCCGGGGCGGTGCGGGCGCGGTCGAAGTGGGTGTCGTCCACGACCAGGCCTCCCCGCACCTGGGTGATCCCGGCGGCGCGGACGAGCAGGGCGAGCGCGTCGAGCGAGTGCGGACCGTTGATGGTGAGGGTCGGATCGCCACCCGCGACGAGCACCAGGTTCCCCGAGGCCGGGTCGAGGCGCACCTCGGTGTCGAGCGTCGCGGACAAGGGGAGGGACTCGAGCACGCCGGCGGTCGTCAGCAGCTTCTCGTTCGAGGCGACTGGGAGCCGGTCGTCGGGGTGGTCGGCCAGCACCTCGCCGAGGCCGTCGACCCACACCGACGCGCTGATCCGGGTGCCTGCGAACCTGGGGTCCAGGAGGTGCGCAGCCAGCACCTTGGTGAGCGACGCCGCCTTCGCCGACACCGGCCGGTCGCGCCACGGCGTGCAGGTGCGGGCCGCATCCGCGGGTCGGGTCGTCGTGGTCGTGGAGCTCGTGGTGGTGCTGGTCGTGGACGGAACGGTCGTCGAGGTGACCGGAGCGGCGGAGGTGCCTCGCGCGGAGCTGCACCCCACGAGCAGGACGCCGGCGAGGAGGAGCGAGGCGACCCGGGTCATTGGCCCCGAAGGATGCCCGACCGGCATCGCGGCTACCGGCCGACGAGGCGCTCCAGGAGCCGGGGCTCGGCCGGCCAGGCCTCGAAGAGCACCTCCCGAGGGACCTGACGGGCCGCATAGCGGAGGGCCAGGGCGATCACGACGACGTCGTCGAGCGGACCGATCACCGGGAGGAACTCGGGGATGAGGTCGATCGGCGAGATCACCCACAGCGCGGCGAATGCGACGGCGAGCTTCGCCCGTCGAGGCACGCGCGGGTCACCTCGCAACCGTCGCGCCGTGGTGACGCAGGCGGGCAGCACGCTCGCCAGGTCCTTCATCGATCCCGGCGGGAGCCGTCGGGCGAGCAGCACGAGCACGCCCCAGGAGGCGACGAGGAGCGCCACGCCGATCAGCGCGAGCCGGATGAGGCCCATCGGCGGGAGTCGGAGCTAGGAGCGCCGAACGGCTTCGAAGAAGCGTTCGGTGTCGTGGGTGGCGAGCGCGATCGCGCCTGCCGCGACGACGGCGAGGCCGACGAGGCCCCACGCGAGGCGCCGGTGGGCCGGCGGCCCGTCGGCGAGGAGCGCAGCGACCCGGCGGGTCATGTCGTGGCTGTGGAGGTGCAGCGCGCCAGGCGTCGTGACGAGGCCGATCGCGGTGACCGCGGCCTTCGCCAGCGCGGCCGCAACGACGGGACGGCTGGTGGACGTCGCCGCGTCCTCGTCGGCCCACCGCTCGAGGGAGTACCGGAGATCGGCTCGGGCGGGCCGCAGCAGCGGGTTGACCGCCACGGCGAGATCGGCGGCGGCGAGGAACAGGTCGTGGCGGTGGTGGAGGTGGGCGGTCTCGTGCGCGACGACGGCGTGGCGCTCGTCGCGGTCGAGCAGGTCGATCATGCCGGTGGACATGACGATGCGCCCGGACCGGCTCGTGGCTCGTGACACGGCGTACGCGACCGGGGTGTGGTCTTCGATGACGACGAGCGGCGCAGGAGCGGCGTGGAGGTGGTCGTGGGTGCGGGCGGCGTCGCGGAACTGGCGGGCGAGTCGTTGCACCTCGACACCGACGCGCGAGCACACGAGCAGCAGCGCAACGACTGCGACTGCCGAGCTGCACGCCGGGATCGGGCTGTGCAACGCGACCGCGGCCGGGCGCCAGCGCCCGAGGTGGGCGACGAGCGGCACCCGCGCGATGAGGGGACTGGCCAGGATGGCCAGGGCCAGCGTGGTCGTCGCAGCCAGCGCCACCATCGTGACGGCGGTCGACCACGCGGCGGCCCGAGCCGGGAGCCGGCTCGTGGCGAGGCGGCTGACGACGACCGCCGCCACCGTGAGTGCGAAGGGCAGGTAGACGAGGTGGCCCACTCAGTCCTCGGTCCCGGTCACGCGCCGCCGATCGGCCTCAGCCAGCATCGAGCGCAGCATCTGCTCGTCGCCGGGCCGCAGACCATCCACGAAGCCCTGCAGCACGGCCGCTCGGTCCTGGCCCTGCGCGAGCAGCCGGCGGACCTGGTCGGCGACGACCGTCTCCTCGGTCACCACCGGTCGGTACGCGTAGGCACGCCCGACCTTCGAGCGCTCGATGACCCCCTTGTCGTGCAGCCTGACGAGGATCGTCATCACGGTCGTGTAGGCGAGGTCGCCGCCGACCGCCGCCTGCACCTCGGCCGGGACCATCGGCTCGTCGCCGGCCCAGAGCGCGGCCAGGACCGCCGCTTCGAGCTCGCCCGAGCGCCGGCGCAAGGGGGTACTGCGGTCGGAGCGTCGGGGCACGCCCGGACTGTACTACGACAACTGTCGGAGTTCCGCTACGCTACGACAGTCGTAGTAACTAGCGGGACGGAGCTCCGTTGCTCACCTACTTCCAAGCGATCGTCATCGGCTTGTTCCAAGGCGTCACCGAGCTCGTGCCGATCTCGAGCCTCGGGCACTCGGTCCTGCTGCCCGAGTGGCTGGGCTGGCACGGGTTGGTGCGGGCGCAGTCGGCCGACGAGAGCTTCTACCTCGCGTTCCTCGTCGCGCTGCACGTGGCGACCGCGCTGGCGCTGCTCGTCCACTACCGGACCACGTGGGTCCGGATCATCAAGGGCTTCTTCACGTCGATCGGCAAGCGGGGGATCGAGACCCCCGACGAGCGGCTCGCGTGGCTGCTCGTGGTCGGCACCCTCGGCGTGGGCGTCGTCGGTCTGGCGTTCGAGCACCTCCTCCGCACGGTCTTCGCGAAGCCGGCTGCGGCCGCGGTGTTCCTGATGGTGAACGGCGTGATCCTCTTCGCCGGCGAGCGGCTGCGCCGTAGCTCGCTCGCCACCGTTCCGTCCGGGCCCGAGCGAGCGGCGGGTCCGGACGGTGTCGAGCCGCCCGGGCGGCAGCTCGACACGCTCGAGCTCAAGGAAGGCGCGGTCATCGGCGCGGCGCAGATCCTCGCCCTCTTCGCAGGGATCAGCCGGTCGGGCGTGACGATGGTCGGCGGTCTGCTGCGCGGGCTGAACCACGAGGACGCGGCCCGCTTCTCGTTCCTCCTCGCGACGCCGGTCATCTTCGCGGCGGGCGTGTACAAGATCCCCGACCTGATGGGGCCGCTGGGCGACGGGGTCCGCGGGCAGGCGCTGGCCGGTGGCGTCGCGGCGTTCGTCGCCGCGTACGTCGCGGTCCGGTTCCTCGAGCGCTGGTTCGAGCGGCGAACCCTGACGCCGTTCGCGGTCTACTGCCTGGTGTTCGGCGCGCTCTCGCTGGTGCGCATCGCCGCATGACCGCACGAGGGAGCGCCGGCGCCCACCCGTGACACGGCTCGCGGACTTCCTCGGCCACCAGGTGAGCCCGTGGGCGTACGTGCTCGTCGGCTTGCTCGCGGCGCTCGAGGCATCGGCCTTCGTCGGCCTCTTCATCCCGGGTGAGCTCGCGCTGCTGACCGGCGGCTACCTCGCGCAGCGCCACGATGCCGCGCTCGTCCCGATGCTGGTCGTCGCCGCAGTCGGAGCGGTCGTGGGCGACTCGATCGGCTACGAGGTCGGGCGCCACTTCGGTCCGCGGCTCCAGCGCAGCCGGCTCGGACGACGCATCGGTGAGGAGCGGTGGGAGAAGGCCGACGACTTCCTCCGTCGTCACGGCGGCCCGGCGATCTTCCTCGGCCGCTTCGTGGGGCTGCTCCGCGCGCTCGTGCCCGCGGTGGCCGGCAGCTCCCAGATGCGGTACCGGCGGTTCCTGTTCTGGAACGCGCTCGGCGGTCTCATCTGGGCGCCGGGGATGGTGCTGCTCGGCTACGCGGCCGGGTCGTCCTACAAGAAGATCGAGCACTACGCCGGCCAAGCCAGCCTCCTGGTCCTCGGCATCGCGCTCGTCGTCGGCGCGATCGTGCTCGCCGCCCGCTGGGTGTCGCACCACCGCGACCAGCTCCATGGGTTCCTGGACCGTCAGGCGGATCGACCTCCGGTCGCGTCCGTGCGCCGTCGCTACCGGCGACAGCTCGACTTCCTCTTCGCCCGGCTCGACCCCCGCAGCGCGGTCGGCCTCGCTCTCACGGCGATGCTCATCGTGCTCGTCGCCACTGCGTTTGCGTTCGGTTCGCTCCTCACCGACGTCGTGTCGAACCACGACGTCAGAGGCCCGGACCACGCCACGCTCGACTTCATGGTCTCGCACCGGACCGTGTGGCTCACCGACGTGATGCGGGTCGTCACCCACCTCGGCAGCGGGATGGTGCTCATCCCGGTCTCGATCGTCGTCGCCGGTGTGTGGCTGTGGCGGCGACGCACCTGGCTCGGGCCCGTGCTCCTCGCCGCGGCGTACATCGGCACGTCGATCTCGTACAACCTGGTCAAACGGTTCACCCACCGCGACCGGCCACCTCTGCGCTTCGCGTTGGTCCACGCCGGCGGGTACGCGTTCCCGTCGGGTCACGCCGCGCAGTCCGCCGCGGTCTGGGGCGCGGTCGCCTTCCTCGCGGCGACGGTGCTGAGGCACTGGCCGCGCCAGGTCGCGGTGTGGACGGCGGCGCTGCTCGTCGCCGCGGCCGTCGGCGTCACCCGCATCTACCTCGGGGTCCACTGGCTGAGCGACGTGCTGGCCGGATGGGCGCTCGGCGGCTTCTGGCTGGCGGGTGTGCTGTCCGTGCTCCGGCTGGCCGGGTCGAGCTCCAGGCTCGGGCGAACACCGATAGGTCGTGCGACACCGGCCGATAGGAGGAGGTGATCGCCACATCGGCTCCGCCGTCGGGCCCCCGGCCGCTGCCCGTCCGCCGGGTGTCGTTCACCTACGACGACGACTTCGACCCGATGTGGGTGCCGCACCGGCCTGAGCTGGCGGCCGCGGCGAACGCCATCTCGCTCGGGATGCCCTATGCCGAACCGCTCTTCATCAAGGCCGTGCGGTCGACGTTCGATCGGATCGACGACGACCTGCGGGCGCGCAGCGAGAGCTACATCCGCCAGGAGACCGGGCACCACACCCAGCACAAGCGGTTCAACGACCTGGTCTCGGCCCGTTACCCGTCGACCGTCGGCCTGCAGCGCCTCATGGCTCGGCACGCGGACTGGATCTGGAAGCGCAGTCCGCGGTTCCGGGTCGCGTACGCCGCCGGCGGCGAGACCATCTCCTACGCGGTCGCCCGCTGGACCGAGAGCCACCTCTCGGAGTTCCGCGGGGCCGATCCGGTCCCGACGACGCTCTTCCTCTGGCACCTCGCCGAGGAGGTCGAGCACAAGGCGAACACCTACGACGTCTTCGAGGCCACCGATGGATCTCGCCTGCGGTACGCCTGGGCGATGACGTGGGGGTTCACGTCACTGGTGCTGTTCACGATCGTCGGCGCGCTCCTCCAGCTGCACGGCGAACGCCGGCTCCGCTCGCCGGCCACGTGGTTCGGCCTCGCCCGACTGAGCCTGAGCCTCGCCTTCGTGCTCATCCCGACGATGGTCGTGTCCGCCCTGCCGAGCCACCATCCCGGTGACTTCACCGACCCGGTGTTCCTCCCGGCGTGGCTGGCGCAGCACGACCCGGAGACGGGCTCGATGCCGGTGTGGACATCGACCTGACCGCATTACCGGTCCCGGACACGGCTTCCTGCGTGCAGTTCTGTACAGATCTGTACAGAACTGCACGCAGAAACGACGCTGATCGCGTGAGCGGAGGGTGTGGGATTTGAACCCACGGTGACCCGAGAGCCACAACGGTTTTCGAGACCGTCCCGTTCGTCCGCTCCGGCAACCCTCCGCCTCGCAGGGTAGCCGGGTTCAGGCGCCCCGCAGGCCGGCGAAGAAGTCCGTGAGCAGGGCCGCGCACTCGTCGGCCCGGACCCCGGCCCGCACGTCCGACGTGTGGTTGAGGCGCTGGTCGACGGCGATGTTGTAGAGCGATCCGGTGGCGCCGGCCTTGAGGTCGGCGGCGCCGAACACGACCCGGCCGACCTGCGCCGACCACGCGGCGCCGGCGCACATCGGGCACGGTTCGAGCGTCACGACGAGGATCATGCCGGTCAGCCGCCAACTGCCCGTGGCCTCGGCCGCGTCGCGCAGCGCGAGCACCTCGGCGTGCGCGGTCGGGTCGGCGCGCCGCTCGCGCTCGTTGTGGCGGCGGGCGACGACGGTGCCGTCGGCGGCCAGCACGACGGCGCCGATCGGCACGTCACCGTGGCCGAGCGCGGCGCGCGCCTCGTCGAGCGCGACGCCCATCGCCTCTTCGTCGTCCACGAGCGGCAAGCTACGGGATGGCCTCGGTCGACGTGGTGGTGTGGGACTTCGGTGGTGTGCTGTTCGACTGGGACCCGGCGCACCTGTACCGCAAGGTGTTCGAGACCGAGGAGGAGCTCGACCACTTCCTCACCGTCGTGTGCCCACGCGAGTGGCACTTCCAGCACGACGCGGGGGTGCGCTTCGCCGACACGCTGCCGGTCCGCCGCACGGAGTTCCCGGACCACGCGGCGGCGATCGACGTCTACTGCGAGCGCTACGTGGAGATGATCGCCGGGCCGATCCCGGGGATGCACGAGCTGGTCGAGGAGCTGCGGTCCAGCGGTGTCCGCCAGTACGGCCTCAGCAACATGCCCGAGGAGCCGTGGCCGGCGATCGTCGAGGCCTGGCCCATGCTGGCCGAGCTCGACGGGGTCGTCATCTCGGGCGTCGAGAAGCTCACGAAGCCGGACCCGGCGATCTTCCGGCTCCTCACCGACCGCTTCGCCGTCGATCCGGCGCACGCGGTGTTCGTCGACGACGTCGCCCGGAACGTCGACGGTGCGATCGCATGTGGCTTCGCCGGGATCGTGTTCGCCGACGCGCCGCAGGTCCGCGCCGAGATGCGCGCGCTCGGCCTACCGGTCTGAGATCCCGGTCAGGTCGCGTTCATCCAGCGGACGATGCTGAAGTTCCAGTCGTCGCTGATCGCCTGCGCGCGGATCGCGTGGAGCGAGTCCACCACCCGAAGTTCGATGCCGGCTCGATCGTGCAGCGCCACGAGGTCGCCGACCGGCTGCACCGAGACCGGCACGACGTCGACCCGCGAGACGTACTGGCCGTGCGCGTCGGCCCACGGTTCGAACGTGTCGTCGGGCAGGTCGTAGCGGAACAGCTCCACGGTGCGCATGCGCTCGAGCCAGCGGGACTCGATCGCGTGCAGCCTCGGCGCGCGCGTCGCGAAGGCCGCTTGGAAGTCGGGGAGCCCCGCGTCGTCCCACGGCCAGACGGTCACCCGCGGGCAGTCGCGCGGGAACCAGTAGAGCGGCGCGTGGTCCTCGTCGATGGCCCAGACCGCCGGCTGCTGCGTCGGGTTCGACGCCGGCACGTGGGGCACGAACCGCTCGATGCCGGGGTCCTCGCTGAAGTGGAACAGGACCCCGCCGGCCACTGCCGCATCATCGCGCCGGTAGGGTCCCGCGGTGCCCGAAGGGACGCTGCGGGTCGTGCAGCTCAACGCCGGGTCGCTGCTGGAACCGGGGTGGCCCGAGCGGCGGTTCGAGATCGTGGCGTGGCTCGAGCGGCTGGAGCCCGATGTCGTGTGCCTCGAGGAGATCTGGGAGGACGCGACGACGCCGAACACCGCCGGCTGGATCGCCGACCAGATGCCCGCGGTCCGATGGCATCGCTCCTTCGGCGGAGCGCCGTTCTCGGCGCTGGGCCGGTCCGACCCGGACCTGCGGTTCGGATCGGCGGTGCTGTCCCGCTGGCCCATCGACGAGAGCGACCACGTCCTGCTCCCGCTGGCCGCAGGAGTGCAGCCCGCGGTGGCCGGTGTCCCGTGGGAGCTCGTGTGGGCCCGCACCGCAGGGCTCGACGTGTTCGCGTGCCACCTCGCGGCGGCGCCGCAGGACGGTCGCCACCGGCAGGTGCAGGTGCGCGCGATCGACGACCACATCCGCGCGGTCAGAGGCGCTCTCGACGACTTCACACCTGGCACGCGGCGCGCGGCGATGCCGCCCATCCTCTGCGGCGACTTCAACGCTGAGCCCGACAGCGACGAGATCCGGTTCCTCAGCTCGCTCACCGCGATCGATGGCCGCACGACCTTCTTCCAGGACGCTTGGCGGGTCGCGGGTGACGGTCCTGGCGACACGCAGGACTGGCGGAAGAACCCGATCGCGGCCGCGCTGAACGTCCACCGCAAGCGCATCGACTACGTGTTCGTCGGCGACCCGTTCCTGCGCGCGAGCGGCGCTGGCCGGGTGCTGCGGGCCGAGCTCGCGTTCCACGAGCCGATCACCGGGGTGCTCGCCAGCGACCACGCCGGTCTGGTGGTCGACATCGTCTGGCCCGACCGCCCGGCATAGGGCCGCGGTACCGTCCGTCGCATGGACGTGACGCTCGCCTCGGCGACCGAGATCAGCGCAGCCATCGCCCGCAAGGAGGTGTCGAGCCGCGAGGTGCTCGACCAGCTCCTCGCCCGCGTCGACGAGGTCAACCCGGCGATCAACGCCGTCGTCGCGCTCGACGTCGAGCGCGCCCGCGCCGCTGCCGCCGCGGCCGACGACGCAGTGGCGCGCGGCGGCGCGCTCGGCCCGCTCCACGGCGTGCCGATGACCGTGAAGGACGTCTGGGAGACCGAGGGGCTCGTCACGACGTCGGGCGCACCCGAGCTGAAGGACCACGTGCCGTCGACCGACGCGATCGCGGTCGGGCGACTCAAGGCCGCCGGCGCGGTGATCTTCGGGAAGACCAACACGCCCCTCTACGCCGGCGACTTCCAGACCTACAACGAGGTCTACGGACGCACCAACAACCCGAGGGACACGAGCCGCACGGCCGGCGGGTCGTCCGGTGGCTCGGCGGCCGCAGTCGCCGCCGGGATGACCCCGCTCGAGCTCGGCAGCGACATCGGCGGATCGATCCGCATCCCGTCGCACTTCAACGGCGTCTACGGACTCAAGCCTTCGTGGGGCCTCGTGCCGAGCCGTGGTCACATCCCAGGGCCGCCGGGATCCCTCCTGGAAGCCGATGTGAACTGCAACGGGCCGATCGCCCGCAGCATCGACGACCTCCGGACGGGCATCGAGCTGCTCGCCGGGCCGCTGCCCGAGAACGCCGTCGCCTGGCGGGTGGAGCTCGACGCTGGTCCGCCGATCGATCCGCGATCCCTGCGGATCGCGACCGTGTTCGACCAGGGCCGCGACCTGATCCCGGTCTCGTCGGTCGTCACCGCCGGTCTCGAGGCGTTCGCCGGGCGGCTCGCGGACGCCGGCATCGCGGTCGACGCCATCCCGCTCCCGGTGCCGTTGAGCGACGGGATGCGCGCCTGGCAGGACATGGTCCTGCCGATCATCGGAACGGGCATGCCCGACGACGTGTACGCGGGCATGGCCGAGCTGGCCGACGTGGACGGTGAGGACCTCGTGCTGTCGGCGGGCCGGGCGATGGTCTCCCGGTACCGGACGTGGGCACGCGCCGACCAGCAGCGCCAGCTGCAGCGGTCCGCCTGGGCCGCGGTGTTCGAGCGCTACGACGCGGTCCTCGCGCCGATCATGCCGACGACTGCGTTCCCGCACGACACCGATCGCAGCATGCTCGAGCGGCAGCTCGACGTGGACGGCGTCGCGTGCCCCCACATGCACGCGATCGCATGGTGCGGCGCGATAGGGAGCGTGCTGCTGCCGGTGGTCGCCCTACCGACCGGTCCTGCGTCGGACGGGCTCCCGGTGGGTGTGCAGGTGGTCGGTCCGTACCTCACCGACCTGCGGATGGTCGAGATCGCGCGCAGCCTCGACGAGGCGGCCGGCTCGGGGTTCATCCCGCCGCCCCTGTGAGCCGGACGACCTGCTGACCGTCAGGCTCTGCGGTTGAAGATCGAGTAACCGCCCGGGCCCACGAGGCACCCGATGACGATCAGCACGATCCCGAAGATGATCTGGCCTTGCAGCAGCTGCACGATGCCGACGATCACGAGGATCGCGGCGATGATCCAGAGCACGGTTGAGGTCATGGGCACCCACCTACCCACGCCGACGACGCGGCGTCAGCCGGCGCCGACGTCCGACAGCGTGATGTAGCCCCAGTCGAACCCGTCGACGTCGTCAGCCGGCTTCGTCTGGGTGGAGGTGCAGTCGCTCGGGCCGTAGTGGCGGCCGTCGAGCGCCGCGGCCGGCGGGACGAGGACCGTGCCGCGCGGCGAGGAGCCGGCTGCGCACGTCGGCACGTTGAGGTTGGCGACGGTCTGGAACGGCGGCCCGGCCCGACCGAGGCGGAAGTCGCGCACCCAGGCCAGGACGGCCTGCACGCCCGTCGGGTAGTCCTCCGGCGCGCCGCCGGCACCGAAGCCCTGGGATGAAGCGAGCGCCGGGATGAAGTAGCGCGTGCCGCGACGGGCCGCGCCCACGGTGCCTGACACGTTCACGACCGGTCCGAGGTTCTGGCCCGCGTTCAACCCGCTGACCACGAGATCCGGGTTCAGGTGCAGGTCGCGGATCGCGTAGATGACCGAGTCCGCCGGGTACCCGTCCACTGCGGTCACCGGATAGCCGCTGAGCGTGTGGCGCGAGCTGGCCGAGAGGGGACCGTCGGTCGTCTGTCCGCCGGCGCCGCTCTGGTTCTCGAGCGGCGCGATTACCGAGACCTGCACGCCGGGAAGCCCGCGCAGCCCTTCCACGACCGCGTCGATGCCCGGCGCGTCGTACCCGTCGTCGTTGGTGACGAGGATCTGGAGCGGTTGCGGGTGGGTCGAGGTGGAGCAGGCGGCGGTCAGGCTGAAGACGGGCCCGGTCGACGCCAGGCACGGGTGGGAGGTCGCGAAGACGTCGTCCTGGCGCTCGAACGGACGCACGATCCAGACGCGGAGCGTCCAGACGCCCGCGGTCCCCTGCGTCCACCTGTCGTGCGAGCCGGCGAAGCCCGCCGGCGCTGCGGTGCCCGGGACGTTCCACTCGAGGCCGGCGAGCTGCGCGGTCCCTGCGGTGCCCGTGTACAGCAGCGTGTCGGGGTCGCCGAACGAGAACGCGTGCGGCGCGGCGAACACGAAGCGCGCACCGATCCCCGCCGCGTAGGCGTGAGCCGTTGCACCGGCCGCCTTCGCGTCCGCTGCGTGCGGGTAGCGGTACGCAGCGCCGAGCGCGACATCCAGCTGCCCTGACTCGCGGCGGCAGTCGGAGGCGTCGAGGTCCGGGAGGTTCGACGCAGTGCACCACCAGCGCAGCGAGCCCGGATCGGCCGCCTGCTGCCGAGCGGTCGACGGGAGGAAGAAGCAACCGCTGGCTGCCAACGCCATGAGTGCTGCCAGCGCGAGCAGCCGTGCGGACCGGATCATGTGCCCCTCCATGGAGTCGATCTGCGCAGCAATGGTTACTGCACGATCACCGGGTTGGCGAAGTCCGTGTTGTCGATGACCAGGTCGGCCTTGGACTTGGGATCGACCTCCTCGACGTAGAGACGTTCGCCTGGTTGGAACCGATCACGGTGGAGCCGCAGCGACTCGTCCGCGCCCTCCATGTCGGTGTCGCGGGCGATCCCACGCTCGAGCGCGAGAGGGGCGGGAACGTCCATCCAGATCCGCAGATCCCAGAACCCGTCGTACTCCGGCCGCATCCCGAACACCCCATCGACGATGAGCACCGCGTCCCCCGGTGCTTCGATCGTCGTGGCTCGACGGTCCACGCCGGTGAGCGGATCATGGGCACACAACACGACGACGCCCGGCCCCTCGGGACCAGCGGGTTCGAGAAGGAGCGTCCGTGCGCTCTCGAAGTCGTGGGCGTTCCGGTAGTAGCCCTCGCCG